>NZ_JBARYM010000035.1:0-11975 GCF_049647865.1 Tunicatimonas sp.
CGTAATTCTCAATCTCTTTTCGGATGAATCCGAGGGCGAACGTCACGATGGTGCTCTGCTTCAACTTAGTGGAAATACGGCCTTCACGACCGATAGCTTCGTCGTGTCGCCTCTGTTCTTTCCGGGCGGCAATATCGGTGATCTGGCGGTCAATGGTACAATTAACGACTTAGCGATGTGCGGAGCCACGCCTCAGTACTTATCATTGAGTCTGATCATTGAAGAAGGTTTACCCATGACCAAGCTGTGGGAAGTGCTACTCACTATTCAGCAGTGCTGTAAGCAAGCCGGAGTGAAGATAGTAACTGGCGATACTAAGGTGGTAGAACGTGGCAAAGGCGACAAGCTATTTATCAATACCGCTGGAATTGGCAAAGTACACGAAAAAGCGAATATCGGTATTGACCGAGTGCAAGCGGGTGATAAAATTATTGTAAGCGGTCCACTAGCTAACCACGGAATGGCGATCATGTCGGTGCGAGAAGGACTAGAATTTGAAACAGAAATCCAGACGGATTCAGCCCCACTTCACCAACCAGTACAGAAATTATTAGATTCGTTTGGTTCATCAATTCACTTGCTGCGCGACCCAACCCGGGGTGGGGTGGGTACGGTGCTTACCGAAATTGCTCGTAGTGCTAATCTGGGAGTAGACCTACGGCAAACCGATATTCCGGTAGAGGAACAAGTGGCGGGAGCCTGCGAACTGTTAGGATTAGATCCACTTTACGTGGCTAATGAAGGACTTTTCCTGGCTATTATTGCGGCCGATATTCACGAAGCTGCTCTGGAGCAATTGCGGGATTCCGGTTTTTCGAAGTCAGTCTGTATTGGTGAAGTGACCGAGAAACATCCCCGTCAGGTGGTTTTGACCAGCGGTATTGGTGGTCGCCGGGTAGTGAATATGTTGGCGGGCGAACAACTGCCCCGAATCTGTTAGCTATGGCCATTCATCTACCTCAAGCAAACGCCCAACTTCGCATGTTCAATGGGGCGTACGATAACCCGTTTTTAGCCCCCCGTGGGGTGCACTTGCTAGGAAACAAACTGCTAGTATCAGATACCGGAAAAAATAGGGTCTTTATCTGGAATCAGATTCCTACCCAAGAATTTCAGTCGCCCGATGTAGTTTTAGGCCAAGATATCGCTACTGGCACCGGGCGCAATCAGGGCAGTAAGATCAGTGCTTCTACAATGCAGTATCCTTCCGGGCTATGGAGTAACGGTAAAATACTAGCCGTAGCCGATGCCTGGAACCACCGGGTGCTAATTTGGCATAATTTTCCAACTCAATCGGGACAACCTGCCGATGTGGTGCTAGGACAAACGGATTTCTTAGGTAATGAACCCAATCAACTAGGAGTGGGGAGCACCCCTTCCGAACGTACCATGAATTGGCCCTACGGACTTACGTCGGATGGTGAGCACTTGTGGGTAGCCGATACGGGCAACCGACGGGTTCTGTACTACGACCAAATTCCGACTGAGAATAATGCTCCGGCCGATAAAGTTATTGGAAAAGATACTTTTGATGATCGCGACTACGATCATCAGCACGCCATATGGCCGTACTCGGTTAAACTAAGTCCGCACGGGCAGTTAGCCATAACCGATACCCAGTACTACCGGGTATTACTGTGGGAGCGTTGGACCGATGCTTTTAGTCAACCAGCTTCGGTGATTATTGGCCAACCAACTTGGGAGGCGAATGGGCAAAACCAGTTCGGACTATTTCCCCAAGCTAATACCCTCAACTGGTGCTACGATAGTTGTTTTGATAATACTGGTTTGTGGGTGGCTGATACCGGCAACAGCCGGTTGCTGCGATTTAGCGAGCTGCCTCAGCAGCATAATCAACCGGCGGATAGCCTGATTGGCCCGAAGGACTTTTCTACCAGTAGCGAAAATGCCGAGACGATAAACGGGACTAACAATACGCTGTATTGGCCCTTTTCAATATCGATCAGTGGTCAAACAATGGCTTTAGCCGACACCGGTAACCACCGCATTGTGCTAATTGATAACCATTAATAGAGATCGGAAACCGGAGGCAGGGTGCCGGAGGCGGGAGACCGAAATTCAAAAGAACAATAATACGTAATGTTCCTTAAACTTGTATTATAATGAATACCAGTTTAAGCGATGCATATGCGTTCCGGTTTCCGGCACCCGAACTCTGGTTTTCGTAAAAAGCTGATTATGGAAAAAATAGCATTGGACGTAGTAGCGCTTACCGATAGCGAATCCCACCCAGGTAATTTCGCTTTAATACTGGAAGAGCGCCCCGTGGGGCGTCGTTTACCGATTATTATCGGTAAGGCTGAAGCCCAAGCGATTGCAATGGCTTTGGAAAATATGCAGCCCCAGCGTCCGCTCACTCACGATCTGTTTAAGCAAACGTTAGAAGCCCTTCAGGCTACATTAGAAGAAGTATTCATCTACAAATTGAAGGATAGTAGATTCTATGCTCAGCTTCAACTCAAAAATATGTCAGAAGAAGTAATCATAATAGAAGCTAGAAGCTCCGATGCGGTGGCTCTCTCCGTGCGCTTTGCTTGCCCTATTTATACTACTTCTGAAATACTCGACGCAGCAGGATTTGTTTCTGACTCAATAGCAGTAGTAGATAAAAAGGGCCCCTTCTCGGATTATCCACTAGCGGAGTTGGAAGCATTATTAGCCAAGCTATTAGCCAAAGAAGACTACCAAAGTGCGGCTCGCATTCGTGACGTTATTGAGAGGAAGAAAAACAAAAAGTAACATATACGTATTAGCGTATTTTAATTACCTAGTTGAATCCACTCAAAGTAGTCTTTTTTCTACTGGTAAATTAGGGTTTATCGTTAATCAATTGGAACATATAATATTGGTTATTAGTGGGCTTTTGCAAGATCGGTAGGGAATGATAATAATAAATTAACATAGATAACAATTCATTTACATAATGGTAAAATTGCCGTAACTGGCTGAAGAAGGTATAGTGCTAACTTGAACGCAGTTTTCATCAACAGTACAACCTTAATTTTTACCATGAAAAAGTGTTACTTATCCCTATTAGCAGCTGTCTTATTCTGCTACAATTCCTACGGCCAATTTTTCTTCGATGTTGAAGTCGATACTGTCTGGCTACCCGAAACCGTGGTAATGCCACCCTCACCATTAAAGTACCAAGTCCTGTTTGTTGGTCAGTCCGATAAGGTGCAAACCACCGCTACTAACGGAAATGCCGCCGGTGAAGCGCTGGCTAAGCAGTGGCACGATTTCATCGGATTCACTCCGGATTCGGAAAGCGACGATCTAGGCTGGATATCGGTGAACCATGAAATGATTGCTTCTAACGATAGCATTGGCGATGGCGGGGGAATGACCGTTTTTAAGGTGCGCCGCGACCCCAATACCGATACGCTGCAAGTAGTTGAACAAACCCTCTCTGATGGAAGAAATGGGATGTTCTTTAACGTAGACTTTGCCAACACTGTGGGCGAAACTGGTATGAACTGCGGTGGAATTACTTCTCCCGTAGACGGACGTATCTGGACTGCGGAAGAGTGGTACCGCACTAGTAATATTAGCATCTCTCGCCCTGACAGCGAAGGTCGTCCGGTAGGAGTACGAGATACCTCTAACTATACCATTACTACCGATATTCCCGGTGAGTTTGCGGGGGCTACCATTGAGAAGTTTCAGAACTTTAATTATATGGTAGAAATTGATCCTCGCGAAGCCAAAGCCATCCGTAAGCAGTACAACTGGGGTCGTCAACCCTTCGAGGGTGGGGCACTGATGCCCGATAACCAAACGGTATACCTGGGCGCCGATGCTACTCCCGGCTTGTTCACCAAATTTATTGCCGATACCCCAGGCGACTTCACCCGAGGCACTACCTACGTTTACAAGCACGATCTAAACGATTCTATCAATGGCAACTGGGTAGAAATGGATAATATGTCATTGGACGAAATGCTGTATTTCGCCGATTCAGCCCTAATGGAAGGAGCCACTATGTATAATCGTTTAGAGTGGCTTACTCAATACGACGGGAAAGTTTATATGTCGGAAACCGGGCGCGATAATATCCGCGATCGCTTTGAAGAAGGTGCGGCTATGGGCGGAGTGCTGGATTATCACTGGCTAGAGCCGGTACGGGCGCGTCATCCCAATCTGGAAGCTAAAACTGATGATCAGGTGATCGACTTCGTTCGCGCCGGGTTCTACAATGACTATTACGGTCGGGTACTCGTTTACGATCCCGCAACCGATGAAGTAGAAACCTACCTAAACGGTGGCCCGTTCTACGAAGAATCACCCGAAGTTGGTGCTTATCCTGACAAGCATCTCACCAATCCTGATGGCTTAAACGTGATGGTGGTGAACGGTCAGCCGTACATGGTCATCAACGAAGACCTAAACGGTACGTCTAACGCCCGCGTTCCGGCGGGTATTGGTAACCGTACTTGTGAGGCCTTCTTGTTAGATATGAATAAAGCGAACCCTACGGTGAATGATTTAGTACGTATCTCCATTGTACCGGTAGGAGCCGAAGTAACTGGGGCACAACCTACTCCCGACGGAAAAACGTTGCTCCTGAACTCTCAGCACCCGTCTACCGACAATCCTTTCCCTTACAATAACTCGCTCACCTACGCTATCACCGGTTGGGACGATGCCGTTGCGGCCATCACCGCGGTGGAAGATCAAGTAACCGAGGTAGAAGGATTGAAGTTCTGGGCCGATCACGTGCAGCGCGTGCTTCGTACTAGTGAGCGAGTAGATATGGCACTGTACGATGTAATGGGACGCCGCCTACGGGTCGTGCGTAACGTAACCGAAGTAGACGTTCACGATCTACAGTCCGGTACCTACATCATGCGAGCGTTTGGCCACGAATCCAATAAAGTGGTTGGTGCCAAATTCATCTTAGAATAATATTTCTGACCTATCCGAAGGCTAAAGTGTACTGCGCTTTAGCCTTTTTTTTTTCTAACCCTTTCTCCTATGAAACGACTTCTACTATTATTTTCGTGCTTGTTATTTATTGGAGTGATAATTACTTCATTCCGGCCCGAGCAGAAACAATTGTTAAGTCCGGCAGCCGAGGTGAAAACCCAATTTCTGAAAGATCTACGCACCTTTCAGACTGCTTGTGAGCGGTTGCACCAAAGCACCCAGCAACTTACCGAAGCGAACTTAAAGGATACTCAGCAAGCCTTTATCAGTGCCCGTTATGCCTACAAAACCATTGAGTTCCTGGCGGCCTATCTTGATGAAGAGTTCATAAGAAATAATATTAACGGAGCCCCGCTGCTATCGTTAGAACCCAACGCTCCTCAGCTAAGCATTATTGAGCCTGAAGGCTTTCAGATACTAGAAGAAACTCTGTTTAGTGACGATCCTTTAACAGAGAAGGAAGCAATTGTCGCGTTTACCGAATCACTGAATCGTAGTGCTCAGGAGCTCTCGTATCTGCGCCAGACCTACCTCACCGACCGTCAGGTAATTGAAGCGGCTCGTATGGCGCTAATCCGCGTATTCACTCTGGGAGTAACTGGGTTTGATTCACCGGTGCTGGCGAATTCACTGCCGGAAGCTTCTCAGGTATTAGTTTCACTACAGAGGGCTATCCAACTATACATCCCGCTGGTTGAAACCAAAGACGCTAAGTTGGCCAACCGATTAGAAAGCACGGTTGTGGAAGCGGTAGACTACCTAGCAGAAAACCAGGACTTTGATACGTTTGACCGGCTCAGTTTTTTGAAGAATTATGTTAATCCGTTGTACGCTGATTTGCTGGATGCTCAGTTGGCCCTTCAGATTGAAACCTACTACGAGACTACATCAACCAACCGTAAGCACTCGATCAACTACTTTGCGAAGAACATTTTTGCCGAAGATTTTCTCAATCCGTTTTACTACACGCGGATGTCTTCTCAGCAGTACACCGATGCTACGGTACAGCTAGGTCGTACGCTCTTCTTCGACCCAATTTTATCCAAGAACAACGAGCGATCTTGTGCTTCTTGCCATCAACCGGAAAAAGCTTTCACCGATGGTTTACCTAAAAGCCTAGCAACCAATAATCAGGAAACCGTGAAACGTAACGCACCCACCTTGCTCAATGCGGCTTACGCCGATCGGTACTTTTATGACCTACGTTCTGAAGTGCTAGAAGACCAAATGGACCACGTGGTATACGACCACCGGGAGTTTCAAACCAGCTATCTTTCAGTGTTTGGAAAGGTCGAGAAAAGCAGCGATTATTTAGCGATGTTCGCAGAGGCCTTTCCCGAAATGAAAGACAATCAGGTAAACAAGCATACGATGACGACGGCTCTGGCCGCCTATATTGTTTCTCTCAAGAGCTTCTCTTCTCCGTTTGATCAGTACGTTCGCAACGAGCAGGAAGAATTAGATGCTTCAGCGAAGCGGGGGTTTAATCTGTTTATGGGAAAAGCCGCTTGTGGTACTTGTCACTTTGCTCCTACGTTTAATGGCTTGGTTCCGCCCATCTATCACGAGTCCGAATCGGAGGTGCTAGGGGTACCCAATACCACCGATACGGCATCAATGGAAATGGATGCGGATTTGGGGCGATCTTTAGGTGTGATCAAGGAGTACGTAGATTTTTATAAGCATTCCTTCAAAACTACTACCGTTCGTAATGCAGCTTTAACCGCTCCCTACATGCACAATGGAGTGTACGAAACCCTGGAAGAAGTGGTAGATTTCTACAACCAGGGTGGAGGAGAAGGCCTGGGGCTGCATGTTCCCTACCAAACCCTGCCGCCCGATCCGCTTAATCTAAGCGAACAAGAACAAGCGGATTTAGTAGCATTCATGGAAGCTCTGACTGATACATCTCAGGTAAATCAAATTCCTCAGAAATTGCCTACATTCGCTGAAAATGAGGATTGGAACCAACGTAAAGTTGGTGGTACGTACTAATGATATTCCTTCGCTGCCAACTTCTTCTGATTGTCCTTTCTCTAGGGATAGTCGCTAATGGAAAAGGGCAAACTATAAGCAGTTTGCCCGAAGGAGAAATATATCAGTTTAAGATTATTGAAGACGGAGTCTGCCGAGTTGATTACGATCTACTAAAGAAAGCTGGGTTAGCGGTTGATCAGTTAAATCCGAACCAGATACACGTTTATAGCCAGCGGGGAGGTTCTTTACCTCAAAGTAATTCAGCATTTACGCCTCAGTTGGTGGAGTTGGCTATTCATCCGGTGGGTTTTGAGGATAATGTATTTAATGAGGATGATTACTTTCTGGTATACGCCGAGGGGCCGGACCAGATGACGTACGATCTACTTAGCAACTTTTATACGGTAGAGCAGAATCCTTACGCCCGGGAAAATTCTTTGTTTTTGGTTATTGAGGATAAACCGGCTAGTGTCGTACCTAATAAGCCTAGTATTGCCTTTGGCTGGGGCGCGCCGGTAGAAAGCTACGTGGGAGTCTATCATCACGAGGAGCATAAAACTAACATCGTTCATTCGGGGCGGGAGTGGTTTGGCGAGGCCTTGGAAGAAGAAACGCCTACCGTAACGGTTCCCTTCTCAGCCGGAGCTGTGCTAAGTGGGGCGGAAGCAAAATTACAATCATCCGTAGTTTCTATTTCCGGCAGAAGTTCTCACTACGAGGTTTTGCTAAATCGTCAGGTGGTGGGAACGCTAGAACCAACGGCGGCGCAGCAAACGCTGTACGGCTACCGCGGACGAGCAGCTACCGAACTGCATAGTATTCAGCTCGACGATGAAGTTTCCAATACGTTATCAGTACAAATCAGTACGACGACCGACGGCGGAGCTGGTTACCTGGATTATGTAACGCTCAATGTGGAGCAACCACTTCGCTACGATGGGCAGCCCACCCGTTTTCGCAATCCCCTGATGAGTACACACAGTGTTTCTCAGTTTCGGGTTCAACAACCTACTGATGAAATGTTGATTTGGGATATTACCGATCCACTACAGGTGCAGCAGCAGCAATGGAATTTGGTAAACGAACGAGCTAGATTTCAGGTGTTTGCCGATACCATTCGGGAGTACATTATGTTTGAGCCGACCACAATGACGCAACAGCCAGCGTTCACCGGAAAAGTGGTTCACCGCGATATTCTCAGTCAAGAAACCCCTGAACTACTAATTATCACTACCGAAGCTCTGCAAGCACAAGCCGAGCGGTTGGCGCAGTTTCGGCAGGAACACGACGGACTCACTACTCAGATTGCTCTTCTGCCGGACATCTACCGAACGTTTTCTTCGGGGCGGCAGGATGTAACGGCTATTCGCAATTATATTCGCCATCTTTACCAAAAAAGCGATGCGTTGCGCTACGTTTTGCTGTTTGGCGATGCTTCTTACGATTACCTCAGTACGGAGAATAATACCAATGTAGTTCCCACTTACCAATCGCATGAATCGCTGCACAACGTACACAGCTACGCTTCCGATGATTACTTTGGGTTTCTGGAGCCAGCAGAAGGAGCGTGGCGAGAGTCTACCCAGTCAATTCCTCACGATTTAGACGTAGCCATTGGGCGGATTCCGATCAATACTTCCGAAGAAGCAGCTACGGTAGTGGATAAGCTTATTCACTACGCATCGAGTCCGGAGGCGTTCGGAAAGTGGAAGCAACAGCTACTGTTTGTCGCCGACGATGGCGATGAGAATAAGCATCAACGTCGTTCCGACTTTCTAGCATCTCAGACGGAATCGCAAACGATATTTTATGCTGAGCGGCTGTTCATGGATGCTTATCCGCAGGAAGAACGTTCGGCACCGCTCATCCGGGAAAAATTGGATCAGCATATTGAGAAGGGAGCTTTTCTGGTAGACTTTATCGGGCACGGTGGAGAAACCGCCTGGACTGATGAGCGAATTCTGGATTTACCCATGATTGACAGTTGGGAAAATTACGACCGCCTCCCCATCTTTTTAACGGCTACCTGCGAGTTTGGTCGCTACGACGATCCCCGGCGACAGTCCGGAGCCGAACGAGCTTTGTTACATCCGGAAGGTGGAGCCATAGCGATGCTCACTACGGCCCGCCCGGTATTTACCGGAGCCAACTTCGAGATCAGTTCCGCTTTCTACGAAGTGTTTACCCAAAAACTCGCCAGCGAAGCCCGAACCGGCAAAGTACGCCTCGGTGATATCTTTCGAGAAACGAAGAACCGAGGCATCTCCGGAACCTCCAATCGTAATTTCACCCTGCTGGGCGATCCATCTATGGCATTAGCCATTCCTGAACGAACCGCCACGATCACTGACTGGCAAACCTCTCCTGCTTCAGGAGATACTTTGCGGCCTTTACAACACGTAACGTTGCAAGGAGAGATACAACATAGCACCAGCCGGGATGCCCAGTTTAACGGAACTATCTACGTAGATTTTTTCGCTCAGTCTGAGCAAAAGTCTACGTTAGGTTCGGAAGGTACGGAGGTACTGGAGTATACCGACCGGAGCGCCCGGCTTTTTCAGGGGAAGGCTAGTGTAAAGGACGGGGCTTTCACGGCTACGTTACGCGTTCCCAAAAACCTTTCATCAGAGATTGGTAGCGGAAATATCCGGTTGTACGCTGAAGACCCCCAACGTCAGGTAGAAGCGATGGGACGCTTTGATCAGTTTACGTTGGGTGGCGAGCCAGTAGATGCTGAAGCGGACCTTTCGCCTCCCGAAATACGTCTGTTTCTTAACCAGATCAGTTACCCCGCCACCACGACCGTATATAATCGCCCAACTCTGCTAGTAGAGTTAGCTGACCCTAGCGGAATCAATACGCTACCCGGTGAACATGCCATTCATCTATCTATTGATGGTAATACCACTCGGGAAATTCAAGATTGGTACGAAACTGAATTAGACAATTCGCAAGCGGGTAGCATTGCTTTTCCACTGGCTTATCTACCTCCGGGTAAGCATAGCCTTACGGTGCAGGCATCCGACACGTATCTTAATACCGCTCGGCAAACCTTAGACTTTACTATTGTAGCTGATTCAATATTTATTTTAGAAACCTTCTCGGTATACCCCAACCCCACGGTTGACGAAGTGTCGTTTAATTTCTCGGTAAGCCCGGATAGTAAACCTGCGCGAGTGGAGATTCATTTGTTCTCACCAATTGGAGAATTAATGGCTAAGTGGCAGGAGGGTTTTGATCAGCAAAACCAAGATTTACTTATTCGTCGTTCACTGATCACCGATATTCCAGTTACCCTAATGCCCGGAGTGTACCCTTTTCGGTTCTATCTTTACGATGAGCAAAACCAAGTAGTCAGCCGCACCGGCAAGCTGGTCTTTCAGTAGGAAGTTCGAGGAGATAATACACCGCTGGTGGCAGGATGGTCAATTGATTATCCGCTGTGCTCAAACGGCTGCCAGTGAAGAAGAACAAAAAGCAGACCGGTTACCGGGGGTTTACTGGGAAGATCTGTGAACTCTACTTAATATTGTTAAAGGCTATTAGAGAAATCTTATTGTCCCTCATTCTTTACTTCTTCCATCAGATCAAACAACGATATGGCTTTCACATCCTTAGACATTGAAAACGTATCTTGTCCAGAATACACTACGTATCTTCTGGTTGCCTGTATATCTTCACAAGATAGATAAAACCCTTTTGATACCGAGGGAGAGGAGCTACGCTTTATCTCTATTGCCCATCGCTCGTTCACTCCAAATTCTAATACCAGATCAACTTCAGCCCCCCCAGCGGTACGGTAATAGAATGGAGTCATTCTAGACGGGGCGACCGCCATCAGATTTTCAATGACAAACCCTTCCCAACTGCCCCCAACCACCGGGTGGCCGAGCAAGTCATTCATTGCGACAATGTTGAGAAGTGCATGAGTTAAGCCACTATTGCGAACATATATTTTGGGTGAGCGAACCAGTCGCTTTCCCACATTACGGGTCCACGGCTTAAGGCGGCGAATCAGTAGTAAATCCACCATTAGGTCTAAGTACCGGTTAATGGTTACACTGGCAACATCTAGGTTGCGCCCTAGATGTGAGGCATTTAACATGGTTCCCTGGTTATGAGTCAGCATTGTCCAGAACCGTTCCAACGTTTCTGCCGGAATTCTTGGTCCTAACTGAGGAATATCACGTTCCAAATAGGTGCGAATAAAATCTTTGCGCCAGTCCAGACTATCCTGTTCTGTTTCGGCAAGTATACTTTCTGGAAATCCGCCGCGTAGCCATAGTGTATTCACTGCGTCTTGCCTGCCTTCTTCAGCCTTTGCGTATTCATGCAGGTCAACGGGGTAAAGTTCTATATAAGCAATTCGGCCGGCTAGTGACTCGCTAGACTGTTGGAGTAGATCAATTGAAGCTGATCCCAAAAACAGAAATTGCCCTGCTCTATTTCCTTTACGACGTTCTTTGTCAATAATCCCTCGTAGAGGCGCAAATACTTCCGGCAATCGTTGAATTTCATCTAAGATGATGAGCTTATCGCTATTTTCAGCGTGAAACAGAGTGATATCCCGCACTTTTTCTAAGTCAAGCCGGTCTTCTAGATCAAGGTAGACCGATGGTATGGCTTCAGAAATACTAAAAGCAAGGGTAGTCTTCCCAACTTGTCGAGGACCCATCAGGGCTACCGAGGGGCTACGTTTAAGAGCATTGCTTATTGTGTCTTCTAATCGGCGCTGAATCATAAGTATGTAAATTTAACACGCAATATTAAATTTACATAGTAAAATTTGGCTTTACACAAAATCTATTCTATTGTATAGGGAGAGTTACATGGAACGCCTATAAGTGCCTGGATATATTTGCCTTAATATCACTATCAGAAAACAGCTAGCCTCATACAATGCAGAATGAATGCACTGTTAACACAACATTTTGCCCCCAATCATCTTATACTATCGTATAGTTAAGAGGTAGATACTTTTACGTACACTTATTTTTTTACTTATATAATTTAGTTGTTTATGCCAGAAAGTACTGTTTCTTCGGTAGTGG
>NZ_JBARYM010000036.1:0-6008 GCF_049647865.1 Tunicatimonas sp.
TGAATTCGCAATAGGTTGTCTGGGGAAGTTGATGCAAAAATTCCATCTTAATATCTTCCGGCGGGATGTAGTACACCGGGGGATGACTGGTTTCCAGCACGCGTTTAGCCCGATTGGTATCGGCAATCACGGTTCCATTGAAAACTACTCTCACATGCTTACTCACGTCTTCTACCCGCGGTGGCCGCGGATAATCCCACACCGATTCTTGCCCTTCTTTTGGCTTAATTCGCTTCATATAAAATTCTTTTTATATGGAAACCCTCTTACTCAGTGAAGGTTTATGCAATAACTTATTCCTCGCTTTCCTTCACCTCAATACCTAGTTCATCCAACTGTTCGCCAGCAATGGTGGATGGAGTGTTGATCATTACATCCCGACCGGCGTTGTTTTTGGGGAAGGCGATGTAGTCGCGGATAGAATCGGCTCCATCGAAGAGGGCACACATGCGGTCGAAGCCGAAGGCTATACCCCCGTGGGGAGGGGCTCCGTATTCAAAGGCATCCATTAGAAAGCCAAATTGCTTCTGGGCTTCTTCATCCGTAAAGCCCAGCACCTGGAACATTTTCTTCTGCAAATCCCGGTCGTAAATTCGGATAGAACCGCCGCCAATTTCTACGCCGTTGATCACCAAATCGTAAGCATTAGCGCGTACGTCGCCCAGCGTGGATTCGCCCAGCGTGGATTCGCCCAGCGTGGATTCGCCTGGGGCTGAATCTAACTTTTCAATATCCTCTGGTTTGGGCGAGGTAAAGGGGTGATGCATAGCGTAGTACCGCCGAGTATCTTCATCCCATTCCAATAGCGGAAAATCTACTACCCACAGTGGTTTATAGACGGATTTATCGCGGAGGTTGAGTTCAGAACCCAGGTGCAACCGTAGTTCAGATAGGGCTTTTCGGGTAGGGTTAGCCTCACCGGACAAAACTAGTAGTAGATCGCCTTCTTGCGCCTGCATCTTTTGCATCCATTCCTTCAGATCATCTTGACTATAAAATTTATCTACGGATGATTTAAACGTACCGTCAGCATTGCACTTCACGTAAACTAATCCTTTGGCTCCTACTTGCGGCCGTTTTACAAAGTTAGTCAACGCATCCAGTTGCTTGCGAGAATATTCGGCGCAACCCGGAGCGACAATGCCTACCACTAGTTCGGCACTATCAAACACGTTGAAGCCTTTGCCTTGAGCGACTTCGTTGAGCTCTACGAAACGCATTTCAAAGCGAGTATCGGGCTTATCGTTACCGTAGTACTTTATCGCATCCGCGTAGCTCATGCGGGGGAATGCTTCGGTTAGCTCTAGTTCTCTTACTTCCCGAAACAGATGTTTGGTCAATCCCTCAAAGGTACTAAGTACATCTTCCTGGGTAACGAACGACATCTCGCAGTCAATCTGGGTAAACTCGGGTTGGCGGTCGGCCCGTAAATCTTCATCGCGAAAGCACTTTACAATCTGGAAGTAACGGTCGAAACCGGAAACCATCAGCAGTTGCTTAAACGTTTGGGGTGACTGCGGCAAAGCGTAGAACTCGCCAGGGTGCATGCGGGAAGGTACTACGAAGTCGCGAGCCCCTTCGGGAGTAGATTTGATGAGTACCGGAGTTTCTACTTCAATAAACGCTTGATTGTCCAGGTAGCGGCGGGTTTGCTGCATCATACGGTGACGCAACTGGAGCTTCTGGCGCACTTCGTTGCGACGCAAATCCAGGTAACGGTACTTCATCCGCAGATCTTCACCACCATCGGTATTGTCTTCAATGGTAAAGGGCGGTACTTTAGAAGGGTTCAGCACCTCTAGTTCGGTAACGTCAATTTCAATATCACCGGTGGGTAAATCCGGATTTTTGGAGTAGCGCTCAATCACTTTTCCACTGGCTTTTAGCACGTATTCTCGCCCTACATCCTGGGCTTGCTTAATTAGTTCCTCGGCAGTTTCGCCCTCTTTAAAGATCAGTTGGGTGAGGCCGTAGCGGTCTCGTAGGTCAATCCATAACACTCCGCCCTTATCGCGTTTGCGCTGCACCCATCCGGTAAGCGTTACTTCTTGTCCGTTATCTTCTAATCGTAGTTCACCGCAGGTATGCGTCCGTAGCATAAATGAGAAATTAGATCGTTACTAAAAAAATTAAGCGGCAAAGTTACGGGAAAAATATAGGTGGCGAAACGAAAGGCGTAACTTTAGTCGGTTTAGCTCGATGAAATTTACTATGGCGTGGAAAAAACTTTTTTGGCTGGTTTGGGCGGTGGCTGGAGGGTTTAATTATGCCGGATTAGCGCAATCGCTTTCTTCTGAAGCTACCATCAGTTTACTAACTTATTCGCCTGGTTCGCAACTGTACACAGCTTTTGGCCATAGTGCCCTGCGAGTACAAGATCCAGTAAATTCACTGGGAGGCACTCCGCTAGATAGGGTATACAACTACGGAACCTTTGACTTTGATGAGTCCGGCTTTTACTTCAAGTTTATGCGAGGTAAGCTTAATTACAAGTTGAGTGCCTATGACTTTTACTACGTAGAATTAGAGCAGCAACAACGGCAGATGGATGTGCGGGAACAAGTATTCGACTTAACTCTAGCTCAAAAACAAGCGATGTTCGATTTTCTCAACGTTAATTTGTTACCCGAAAACCGTTTCTATCTTTACGATTTTTTCTACGATAACTGCGCTACCCGCATTCGGGATGCGTTTGAGGTAGTGCTACAAGACACTTTACGGTTAGACACTTCGTTGGTAGCGGTAGAAAGTCGTAAGACTTTTCGTCAGTTGGTTGATGAATATATGGCACCTCAGCCCTGGGGCGATTTAGGAATTGACTTGGCGTTGGGAGCTCGCATTGACCAACCTGCTTCACCTTACGAGTATATGTTTTTGCCCGATTATCTGGCGCAAAGTTTTGAAGGCAGCACATTACTCCGAGGGGGGCAAGAAATTCCTCTAATAAGGCAGGATGAACTTATTATGACTGGGAGGCCGACTAAGAACAGCACCTCACCAAACGTAGTGCCTCGCGAGGCAAATCCCAGAACGGATGTTCCTCGCTGGGCGACACCCCACTGGACGTTTATTGCGTTATTTGCCGTATTTCTGCTTTGGACGATTATCACTCGTAAGCAGAAGCCCGTTCAATGGCCAGATGCCATCTTCTTTAGCTTAATCGGACTATTGGGAATACTGCTATTATTACTCTGGCTAGCCACCGACCATCAGACCACAAAGGAGAACTGGAATTTGCTTTGGGCCCATCCGTTACATTTGCTTACAGTTTTTCTGCTTGTGCGCAAACAATTGGGTATCGGAGCGAAGCTGTATTTTCTATTGAACGGATTTTTCTACCTTGGGCTTATCCCCGCTTCGGATGTTCTTCCGCAAGAATATCATCCGGCGGTCATTCCGCTTATCGTGCTAATAGCGTTTCGTTACTTCTATAAGTACTATGAAGTCAACCTAGTCCAGTAGATACGGAAGCAAAACTGAAGCTAATACGTATTATTAATAAAAATGCACGTATTATGTCTACCAAATTAATGTTGACGCTAGATAAAGAAATTATTGAGAAAGCGAAGCGATATGCTAAACATTCCAATCAAAGCTTATCTGATTTAGTAGAATCGTACCTAGAGAAGCTAACTTCTTTTGAAGGGTTATTTGGTTCAGTTACTTTTCCTGTCAATATAGATCATAAGCAGGCTATTCGTACTATCTTAACTGATAAGCATATTAAATGAAAGTCTATTTTCTGGATACTAACATCATATTAGCCTTTTTAGGCAATTGAGAACCCTTTGGGAAGTTTGCTTTACACATTTTCAATCAGGGAAGAAAGAAGCAGTGGCAGTTGTGGATGTCTGACAATTCAGTAATTACTGCCTATTATATTTTAGAAAAGGAAGTAGGCAGGAATACTGCCAAGAAAAGGTAGGAAGACTACTTCAGTTTATTAACATCCAGCCTATTTATAAAGAAGATTTGTTAGTGGCTGTTACCTCTAAATTTAAGGACTTTGAAGATGGTACTCAATATTTTTGTGCTCTACAACCGGGAAAGATAGATGCCACTATCGCCCGTAATAGAAAAGACTTTAAAGCCAGCCAAATTCCAGTACTAGGGCCAGAAGAAGTAATTGGGTAGAGATCAGTTGTTAACCAAAAAATGTGAGAGCTAAAACTCCTGCGCTTTCTATTTTTTAATGAAGAAGTTGGTAAAGCCCTTTCGTTGCAACCCTTGCTTTAAAGTTTCGTCTCTCGTCCATAGACTCGCCTCAAGGGAAAAAGCGAGAGCCACAAAAGGGGTGTCTTTTTCGTCTATATCGTTGCAAAGCTGATAAGCAGCAATCATGTCTCCGGTTGAGATGATACTTTCGTTAACGAACGAGATATGTTGCAACAATCTGGTTAGCAATTCACAGGTTTCATGAGCGGGAAGTTTTGACATGTCGATAATCCGCTCCTTGTGTTTAAAGATTTCGGTGACTAAAAGTAAGGAGTGTAGTAACGAATATCCGGGCGTTCTAGCAATTGTCGGATAGCAGACTGTTTCCTCTGCAAGGCAGCAAACAGAATATTAGTATCCACTACTACCGATTTCATGAGTTATTTTCGTCAATCCACCGTTGCTTGTTTTTACTCCACCAGTCGGCCTTAACCTCTTCTCCTAGCTCTTCTATACCTTCATCAATCTCAGCCCGATTGCTCAAATCCTCCGTTTTTAAGCTATTAAGTAAGTGAACCAACGTTTCTTTGTCTATTGTATCCTTCTTGATTCGTACCAGAAATTGATCGCTTTGGTTCTCTATAATAATTGCGCTCATATTCGCTGTTTTTATTGAATAACTCTTCTTCTAACGGAAAGCAGCCCCAAAAGGATAAACCCCCGAACTAGCAAAAAAAGCGCAAGAGCCGAAACCCTTGCGCTTAAACGCGGTACATTTTGCTTAGGCAGTACTCGCTACCATCATAACATCTCTTTTACTCTTCCGTTGGTGTTATAACATATTATACTTACCCATGAATATATCAATTTATCTACCGGATACACTAAAGACTCAAATTGATTCTTACGCTAAGAATAAAGGAATTAGTAAGAATGCGGCTATCCGTTAAGCAATAGAACAACTCTTGCAGCAAGAAAAAACATCTTCCTGGGGTACCTGGATAGATAATTTAATTGAAGATTCAGCACTAAATGACTTTGAATCTTACCGTGATGAACTAGAAGAGCCCCGATCAGATATTTTTTGAAATGCTTTATTTGTTAGATACTTGTGCTGTAAGTGATCTGGTCAGGAGAGATGCCAATACGCTAAACCGTATAAAAGCACTGTTGCCTTCGGAAATAAAAATATCAGCAATTACCGCCCACGAACTTCGGTATGGTTTATTTAGAAACCCGCAAATGAAACAGACTACTTAAAAAGCTGTTTTAGGATTTCTGGAAGATGTTGAAGCCCTTCCTTTTACTGAAGAGGAGGCTACAGTAGCGGCACGTATTCGGGCTGACTTACAAAAGAGAGGGCAACCTATTGGAGCCTACGATTTGCTGATTGCCGCTACTGCATTGATTAACGGTCTAACATTAGTTATTTCCAACGAAAAAGAATTTTCTCGTATTCCTGATCTCGTTATTGAGAACTGGAGGTCAGCGAAGTAACTCCAAAGTTAATACCGCTCCCACCAAACAAAAAAAGCGCAAGAGCCGAAACCCCTGCGCTTTTGTATCTTTAACTAACTACTTACTGCTAATTGGTTACTTTTACTTCAATACGAATACCATCGGTATTACCAAAAGTACCTATTACTTCAACTACTTTAATTAATCCGAATCGTCCTCCTGTGGTGCTAAACGCTACTACATCGTCTACAGCTAACCCATCAACTCTACTAGAGTTAGTTAATGCAGTACCTGCCTCATATTCTGCTTCAACCTTATCTCCTTGAGAAGTGGCAATAGCGTCGAAGGCCTCTGTACTCAAGTTGGTTTCTCTAAATTCAGTACTGTTTAAAGTA
>NZ_JBARYM010000037.1:0-1568 GCF_049647865.1 Tunicatimonas sp.
CGCCGCTACCTTCGAGAGTTTTTAATGGACAAGCGGGTAGTAGATTATCCGCTGATTCCTCGGTGGATGCTGGTCAATTTGATCATTGCTCCCTTTCGGGCTCCTAAGTCAGCCAAAGAATACCGTAAGCTGTGGGAAGAACGCGGATCGCCCCTCAAGTTTTATGGGGAAGATATGCGTGACCTGCTGCAAGAATCATTAAATGATGATTACATTGTTAAGCTAGCCATGCGCTACCAAAGCCCTAGCATTCAGCAAGGGTTGGATGAGTTACAGAAGATGAATGTTCGTCACATTGTCTGCATTCCGCTGTTCCCGCAGTATGCTTCAGCCACCTCTGGTTCAGTGATTGATAAGGTAATGGAAATTGTGAAGACTTGGCAGATTATTCCGTCGGTCAACTTCGTTAGCCATTTTCCTGACCATCCACTCTTTATTAAAGCGCATTTAGCGCGCGCTCGTGAGCAATTAGATAAGCAGGATTTTGAACACGTACTGTTTAGTTATCACGGCATTCCGGTTAGCCAGATTAAGAAGGGTTCGCAGGACAATTACTGCAAAGTAGGTAGTTGCTGTGATACGTTCCACAAAAAGAACCAGTTCTGTTACCGAGCACAATGCTTCCAAACCTCGCGAGTATTAGCCGAAAAGCTTAATATTCCGCCCGAAAAATATACCGTCTCTTTCCAATCGCGCTTAGGACCAGTGCCCTGGATTCGCCCGTATACCGATGAGGTACTAGTAGAACTAGCTGAAAAAGGGATTACGAAAGTATTGGTATTCTCCCCAGCCTTCGTAGCCGATTGTCTGGAAACCACCTTGGAAGTAGGTGAGGAGTACAAAGAAGATTTCTTAGAGGCCGGAGGCGAAGTGTGGCAATTGGTAGAGAGCCTAAACGATCATCCTGAGTGGATTGCTTGTCTAAAAGATCTGGTTTTGCAGAATACGGCTGATGGGCGCAATGTGCAGCTTACTACTGAACAGGCTGAATTGGAAATGCCAAACCCTTCCAAAGTGACTTCTCCAACTAATTAATTCTTGGCTAATTATTAAAATGGGCGAATCTCGTCCTACCTTCTTATAATCTTACTACATGATTTTATACAACGTAACCGTCAATGTAGAGCAAGCTATTGAGCAGGAATGGCTTCAGTGGATGCAAAATGAGCATATGCTTGACGTTATTAACACCGGGCTATTCCAAACCGCTAAAGTTTTTCGTCTTTTGAACATAGAGCAATCCGAAGGAACGAATACCTACGCGGTTCAGTACTTTGCCAAAAACCAAGAAGATTACGATACCTACGAGCGCGATTATGCCGATGCATTACGCCAGAATCATCTTGAGAAATTTGGTAACCGTACCGTGGCTTTTCGTACCTTAATGGAAGAAGTGTAATTCAATCATTCTTTCGTTCAATAATTCACTTGCTTTAGCGTTCAAGTAATCATTCAATCACTAACCAAGAACTAGTGACTGAGGACGAAAGATCAAACATGAAAAGACGTCAGTTTATTCAAGGACTATCTGGACTTGCCGGATTAGGAACGCTAGCTGGGCTTTATAC
>NZ_JBARYM010000038.1:0-3565 GCF_049647865.1 Tunicatimonas sp.
TAGCTAAAACCTATGTCAGGGGAAACGGTTGCTGCCCCTAAGAGTAAAGCAGCCGAGGGGTCTCCATTAAGATCTAGGAAGTTTAAGCTAAATCCAGAGAGAGAGAAATCTAAACTCCACCGCTCGCTAGGAAAATAGCTAAAACCAGGAGCAACACCTATTAAAACAGAAAAGGTATCTTCATCCATTGTTTCTAATCCTCCGATAGAGAAACTACCGTAAGCGAAGGTGACACTCCAATTTAGAAAGAAGAAGAATTTATCCTCTACAATAGGAAAATACCGCTGGACAAAGGGGGTTATTAAAACTGAAGTACTGCTCACATCACCAACAGACTGATAAGCAAGCGCGATCGACCCTCCAGCTGCTGTTTGATTACTGTTAAAGTAACCGAAGCTTGGGGCGAGAACGACTTGCGTGATACTTTCCCCCAAGAGCAAATTGACCGTACCATTAACAAATTTGTTACCCTTGGCTACTTGAGCTAATAGGCAATGAGAAAGTAAGACAAAACTGGATATTAGAAAAAAAAACTTCATAAGAGGTGGGACTTAAAAACGCTTTGACTGCTGAGATAAATTACACTATTTCTTTTGAATTCGACAGCTTCTGTTAAACTTTGTATCATTTTCTTCCACACTGTTAATAAAGCTCTAATTTTGTAAGTCGCTTACAACCTTTACTATGACTGTATTTTTAACTGGCACCAGCGGACTGCTAGGTAGCAACGTACTGATTGAACTGCTAAAACGGAATTACGCAGTGAAAGCCCTCTTTCGCGATAAGCAAGATGCCCACCGTCATCGGCACCGCGAAGACATTGAACTGTTCCTGGGCGATATTACCGATGCCCGAGCGATGAAACAAGGGGTTAAAGGTTGTGATGTGATCATCCACGCCGCCGCTGATACAGGTTTGTGGCCCGCTCGCTCACCTGAGTACGTAGCCACCAACGTGCAGGGCACTATCAATCTGATTGAAGCCGGCAAGAAAGTGGGCATCAAACGTATGATTGCCGTAAGCACCGCTAACGCACTGGGCTTCGGTACCAAAGAGCAACCGGGCGATGAAAGCACCCCGCCAAAGTTTAAGCAGTACGAATTAGGCTATATGGAAACCAAGCATCTGGCCCAGGAAATTATGCTGAAGGAAGCCCAAAATGGTTTCCCCGGAATGGTAGTGAACCCTACTTTCATGATTGGCCCAAACGATCATAAGCCTAGCTCCGGCCAAATGGTGCTGGCGGTGTACCACAGAAAAATACCGGGCTACCCCACCGGCGGGAAAAACTACGTATACGTAGGCGATGCGGCCACCGCGATTGTTAACGCTATTGAATTAGGTACTCCTGGTGAGTGCTACATTCTGGGGAACGAAAATCTGAGCTACCAAGAAGCGTTTACCAAGATTGCTAACATTGTGGGGGTAGAGCCACCCAAATTTGCTATTCCACCTTCACTAACGAAAGCTTTTGGTGGGCTAGGAACTGTTTATGGCAATTTGACCGGGTTTGCTCCGAAAGTAAGCTATAAAATGGCTCGCGTTTCCTGCGACGGTCACTACTTTACTGCCGCCAAAGCCGTCCGCGAACTGAATATGCCCCAAACCCCGATTGACACGGCTATCCGCGAGTGCTTTGCTTGGTTCAAAGAGAATGGATACTTAGACTGGAGGTAAGCCGCTCGCTGTTAGATTAAAACGCAAAAGCTGAAATAAATATGGATTTTTTCACAAAAGAGAGTTACACGTAAGAAGATATTCAGGGGTTAATCGACTCTTCAACAGAAGAGTCTCTTTACTTAGATTTTAAAGCCTCGGGAAGTTTAGCTAAACAAGAAGGGAAGAAGAAAGAAATATCAAAAGATGTATCAGCATTTGCTAATTCAGACGGAGGAATTATAGTTTATGGTGTCTCTGAAAAAGACAATGTTGCTAGTTCTCTGTCGTACATTGATGGTAACACTTTTACTAAAGAGTGGCTTGAACAAGTCATTAGTTCGAACATACAAAGGAGAATACCTGACTTACGAATATATCCAGTTCGCTTCGACAAGGATATTACAAAGTCAGTTTATGTAGTCAAAATTTCGCAAAGCTCAAATGCCCCTCATATGGCGTCTGATCACAGATTCTACAAACGGCACAATTTTGAATCTGTACCCATGGAAGAGTATGAAGTTAGAGTTACTTATAATCGTAAACAAAGAACTAGGCTTACTATAGAGATTCCATCATATAAAAAGACGAGCAAAAATTCTGCAGGAGGGGGCATTCAGAAGATTGAGTATTTGTTGCGTTTTCAAGCAAAGAGTATAGGTGATCAAGTAGAAGAGCAGTTCAAGTTGGAAGCTTCTATACCTAAAGCTTTATATGAGAATTATCATGCAAGCAAAAATGTAATTGCAGGTTATATAGTGAGGGAAGAAGATCAAGTCGTAGTTTTCAGTGTACCAAATAAAGCTCCTATTTTTCAGAATGAAGTAACTACGGTTGCTGAAGCTAATATTGTGGTGAAAAACCTTCAAGCTTCTTCTAATTTGAAAGTTAAAGTTAGACTGTACTACTCCAATGGCTACGAAGAGAGAGATTTTAATTTAGCAGAGATATTAAAGTATGAAGGCAAATTCATTCGAGATTGTAAGTGGACTTAAGAATCAGTCAATCGTCAACTAGAATACACTAAGTTGATGTGAAATATGGATTAAAATGCTTTCTTCGTTCAAAAAAGGGAGAATTTGCTGTCTGAGCGTAGCGAGTTTCAAATTCTCCTAGATTTTTGTCTACTTTTCATCAATGGAAAAGTAGAAGCCTTACCGGCTTGAGGACGAGATGCTGATAGTCAAGCACCTGGTTATTTCCACCGATAAGCCCTGATCCATAGTTCACGTCGAGTTGATGAAATAGTTTTCTTTTAAATCTTCTACTATGTACTATGACCTATAGCCTAACCACACCGTTCCATAACTACGTGCCCAAAGCCGCCGAAGCGTACTGCGTTTTGCTATGGAAACAGTATGGGTTTCGGCTCAAGCTAGCCAATCATCGCCAAAGTAAGTGGGGTGACTATCGGTACCGGAAGTCAGCTAGTGGCAGTGAACAACATCAAATCTCGGTGAACCGTACGTTGCCTGCGGAAGCTTTTTTGCTGACGTACCTGCACGAAGTGGCTCACCTGATGGCGTTTCAACGGCACTGGTTTTGTATTCGTCCGCACGGAGCGGAGTGGAAATCTTGCTTTCGCCAGCTACTCCAGCCGGTGCTTACTGAACCGATGGTTTCGGAAGAAGTGCGAATTCCCCTGCAACGTTACGCGCAAAACCCTAAAGCGACCGTTCACGCCGATGCTGCTTTACTGCGAGCTTTACTGCGAGAAAAACCGCTGGATGGCAATATTCCTCTGGCTTCGGTAGCGGAACAGGAGCATTTTGTGTTTCAGGGAAGAAAGTTTCTGAAGGAGAAAGTCAGACGTACTCGAGCTTTATGTCGAGAAATGACTAGTGGTAAGCGATATACCATTGCTCAGAGTGCCTACGTTACGACGGTCACCGGGGTGCCGGCCACGCCA
>NZ_JBARYM010000039.1:0-36763 GCF_049647865.1 Tunicatimonas sp.
AGACCACACTTCGCTCCGAATCATTTGAAGAGTTAGATAAGGTAGCGGAAATGCTAAATACCAATAGAAGTCTATATATCGAAATCAGTGGACATACTGATGATCGTGGCTCTAACGATTATAATGAACAGCTATCGCAAGGGCGAGCCGAGGCCGTTCGTCAGTATCTGGTAGAAAACTGGATTGAGAAAGATCGGGTGACTGCGGTAGGCTACGGCGAAAGTAAGCCCGAAGTTGCTAATACCGGAGAAGAAAACTGGCAGATTAATCGGAGGGTAGAATTTACGATTCTTAAAAACTGATTTATTGCTAAATGGTATTTTAACCCATTTGTATGTAACAACGAGAAAGGTGCTATTGAGCACCTTTCTCATTTTCCACCAGACTTGATCACGCCAAAACGTTTGCCTACTTTTAGGCTATGAAAATTCTACACACAGCGGATTGGCATTTGGGAAAGCGATTGGGCGAGTACTCTCGTTTGCCCGAACAGGAGCTAGTATTAGACGAAATTTGCCATGTTAGTGAACGAGAAGCAGTAGACGTTGTCCTTATTGCGGGAGACTTATTCGACACCTTTCATCCCGGGAATGACGCAGCGGAATTATTATATCGGACCGTTCACCGCTTATCGGATGGTGGAAAAAGAGCAGTAGTAGCTATTGCCGGCAATCACGACTCGCCCGATCGAGTTGATTCTACTGACCTATTAGCCCGAAGCTGCGGTATCATCTTTCAAGGCCGTCCAGATAATCAAGTGCCCCTCTTCCGTACCGAAGGGGGAGTAGAAGTTGTTCAGTCCTCACCAGGTTTCCTTGAGATTCGTCTTTCCCGTTGGAATTACCCACTGCGTTTGCTATCCACTCCCTACGCTAATGAACTAACCTTAAAACGTCATCTAGGCACGGAAAAGAGCGAAGTACTGCGAGAAATTTTAAAAGAGCACTGGCACCAATTAGGTGAAAAGCATTGCGATGATCGAGGAGTGAATATGCTAACGGCCCATTTGTTTGCCGCGCTACCTGGCCAAATGCTGCCCGAAGAGCCTGAAGACGAAAAACCGGTGCTGCACATTGGGGGAATTTCTGCTATTTATCCTGACACCTTTCCCGAACAAGTACAGTACGTGGCGTTGGGTCATCTGCATCGCCATCATACCGTATGTGAGTCACCGTGCCCCATTGTATACAGCGGAACACCGCTCAGTTACAGCTTTAGCGAAGCGGGACAAACTAAATACGTAACACTGATAGAAATATCGCCCGGAACCTTAGCAGAAGTAACTCCCGTAGCATTAAAACAAGGTAGGCAATTAGTAAGAAAACGTTTTTCTCAAGTAGATGAAGCCATAAACTGGCTGGAAACTCACCCAGATACATTTGTAGAACTAACCTTGATAAGCGATGCCTACATTGACGCTAAAACTAAAAAATCGTTGTACGCTGCCCACTCCGGAATTGTAAGTATTGTTCCTGAAATCACTCGATCCCTGCCTGAGGCAGATAGCCAGCCTAAAATCAATCTTCAGGAAAATCTGCCATCGTTATTTTCCCGTTATTTCGAACATAAGCGAGGGCAGCAACCGAATGCGGAATTAATGTCCTTATTCCGAGAAGTAATGGAAGCTGAAGAAATTTGATGCAGTTTAGAACCAACCACGTCTCAACCTACTCATGATTCCGGTTCACCTTACATTTAGCGGATTATACTCCTATCAGAAAAAGCAGTCTGTAGACTTTGAAAAGCTAATGGCAGCGCAGCTATTTGGTATCTTCGGTTCGGTTGGTAGTGGAAAATCTACCATTCTGGAGGCGATTATGTTCGTACTTTTTAACAGTAGCGACCGCCTTAATAAATCAGGTGATAATCGCTACTACAATATGTTAAATCTTCAATCCAATGCACTGGAGATTGACTTTACGTTTCGGGCTAACGCCAAAAGTAATACGAAGTATCGGGCGTATTTTAGCGCCCAGCGTAAAAAAAGGGATTTTGAAAAAGTAGAGGTGAAGGAGCGGGGCTTTTACGAATGGAAAAGTGAGCAGTGGATTCCATTACCTAACTCAGATGCTTCTGAAGTGCTGGGCATGACCTACGAAAACTTCATGCAAACCGTAATTATTCCCCAAGGGAAATTTCGGGAGTTCATCGATCAGCGACCAAACGTGCGTACGCAGATGCTTAAAGACTTATTTCAACTGCATCGCTTCGATTTGGGAGCAAAAACGGGGTTGCTACTCCGCAAAACTGAAACGGTTATTACCGATCTACAGGCTCGACTAATGGAGATTGGGCAAATTTCGGAAGAAGATATCACCGGACAGCAAGAGTTACTAAAAACGGCAGAAGGTGAGCTTTCTCACCAGCAGCAATTAGCCAATCAGTTAGACCAGCAATGTCAGCAGCTAGATGCTTTAAGAAAGCTATTAGAAAACATTGATGCCACTGAAAGTGAACTGAAGCAGCTAACTGATCAATCGGAGTACTTTGATAGCAAGGAGAAGCAGCTAAAAGCTTATACCAAAGCTGAAACTTTTTTCAATGAGAAGTTCCGCTTGTTAGAAGAAACAACAGTTGAAGCTCAGCTAGCACAGCAAGAGCTTCAGAAATTAAAAGATCGTATTGACTTAGGGGGTGAAAAAGTGCAGCGGGTTCGCCAAGAAGTAACCCAGAAGAAGGCAGCTTATGAGCGACGTGAGCAAATTGATCGACAGTATCAAGATCTACTTCACTTGATTGAGATTAAAAAGGCGCAGCCTCGTCGGCAGCAACTTTCTGATAAGCTAACGCAGATTAGAAGACAGCAAGAAGTGGTAGAAAGCAGTATATCTAAGCAGCAAGCGCAAATGGAACAGCACGAAGAACGGCTATTAGCCGCTGAAAGTAGGCGAAACCAGTGGTTGGTGCTGAAAGAAGTGGCAAACTGGGCGCAACGAAGAGAAGAGTTTGTTGAAGAGCAGCAAGGCATTAATAGGCAAATTCAACAATACGAACGGAATATTACGGCGTTGACAGCCAAGCAAGAAAGTGTGCTGATTGCCTACAACTGGCCAGAAAGTAGTCAACTTGACGAGTTGACCGATAAATTTGTCCAGTTTGAGGCCAAACTGCACCAGCAGCAAGATGCAATTAATAAGGAGCTGAGTGATTTGCGCCTTCAGGAACGGTTAGTCCAAGCAGCAAGTCAACTGACTTCTGGGGAACCCTGTTTGCTTTGTGGTTCTACCGAGCATCCGCAAATTATTCATAGTCAATCAGTTAAAAAAGCACTGGATACCAAGCAGGAAGAACTAACCGAGTTACGACGAAAAGAAGCAAGCTTCCGTGAGCTTCAGCGCGATATTCAGAAGCTATCATCTCAGAATGAAACCGCACGACAGATGATAGAGCAGGAGCAAAAGCGAACGAAAGAATTAGCTGAGAAACAGAACAAACACGAAAAACTTCATAAGTGGCCGGAGTTTAAACGTCTGACTATAAAAGAAATTAACCATAAGTTAAAAGTTAGCCAGCAAGAGCAACAGGAAGTACAACAACGGCAGCAAATGCGCCAACAAGGACAGAAAAAGTTGAAAGAACTACAGCTTGAGTTAGAAAATCTACGCAGTCAACAGCAGTCATTATTACAGCAACAAAGTAGCCTACAAGCTGCTGAAGAGCAACGGCAGGCAATGCTACAGGTGTATTTAGTAGATGATTTTCTGAATGTTACGCTAGATAAAATGCAGGAAATATCCTCTCAAAAGCGGGTTCAACTGGCTGATGTTGAGCAGCAGTACGAGCAGGCGCAGCAAACGCTTCAGGAATACCAAAATGCCGTAATCGCATTGGAAGGACGATATGAAGCGTCGCTGGAAAATCAGCAAAAGTTGTCTCAAAAAGCCGAAGCGTTAAACGAAGAAATTCAAGCGCTATGCACCGAAAAAGAATTTGACAACGTAAGTGAAATCAAGCTGCTCATCAATTTAGAACTTGACATTGATGCTGAGCAACAAGCAATTTTGACCTACCGTAATCGTCGGCACAATGCTGAAGTTACGCTTGACAAGTGGCAAGCGGAACTTCAGGGCCAGGTTTATGATCATCAAGAGCATCGGCAGCTTCAACTGAAAGCGCAGGCATTAACCTCCGAAGTTCGACAGCAGCAGGAGCAATGTGCGCTATTGCGACAAAAGATTCGTGATTGGCGAGAAAAGCAGCAACGCACCCAAACTATTCAAAAAGAACTGACTCAGCAGCAGTTGCGAGAAAGCAATTTAAAAGAACTTGCTAGTTTGTTTCGAGGCAGCGGTTTTGTGAAGTACGCTTCAACTGTGTTGCTGGAAAACTTATGCTTGGCGGCCAATCAGCGCTTTATGAAGCTGACTCAGAATAGTCTGAGTTTAGAGCTAAATGAAGAAAACGAGTTTGTGGTACGAGACTATCTTAACGACGGAAAAACTCGCTTATTAAAAACCTTATCGGGCGGACAAACCTTTCAAGCATCGCTCTGTCTAGCGTTAGCTTTAGCCGAAAACGTGAAGTCGCTTAACCAGTCTGAGCAAAGCTTTTTCTTTTTAGATGAAGGATTTGGGTCGTTGGATAAGGAATCGCTACGGGTGGTGTTTGATACGCTAAAATCACTCCGCAAAGAAAATCGGATTGTCGGAATTATCTCGCACGTAGAAGATATGCAGCACGAAATTGATGTATACCTGACCATCACTCGCGACCGTCAGCACGGTAGCCAGATGCAAGCCAGTTGGGAATGATAAAAGAAAAATATGAGATATCAGATGTGAAATATGAGAAGACAGAAGATACCTATTGACAATTGAACAATTCAACCAGTGGAACATTCAGCAATTTAAGATTTACTCTTGCATTATGGCTTCCTTCTGTAATTGTATCATCGGATTAATAGCTAGCAAAGATTCAATAAACTCTTCGGAGTTTTCGGGGGAAATATCAATGCGCTGACCGTAGCCGTACACAATCCGTAATCGTATTTCAGAAAAGCTGTAAACACTAGGTTGGTTATAGAAGCTTTGTACCCAGCAAAGGCTACTAATTTGAAAAACATCAATTTCTTTTTTAGAAAATAATGACGAAATCTTCAGAGAATTACCATCAACTTTATAGCGGATGCTAAAGTAGATAAGCGATAAAATAAGAATTGTAGCAGCCACCGTTACAATAGCCCCGATCATATCGCCCAGAAAGAAGTACTGCGACAGTGCAAGCGTTGCTACCATTAATATGATAGTCGTAAGAGTAAACTTGCCAAATGTAGAGCGATAGGCTTCTATGGTTCCCTTCTTCATCTTCACTACTAGTTTGGTTCGAATACTTAACCAAAGATCTGTTTAAAAGTTATCAATTTGGTAGTAAATATCAGAAGTGAAACAGCAAGCTTAGAATAATATCTAGTTGGAGGAAGCAACTGACTCAATGCGATATATCTTTCCGTCGAAGGCGCAGAGGAATAACTCATTCTCGGCGTTTAATCCAAAAGAAGATATAGCCAAATTACTATCTATTAATTCGGTATTTTGAGGATTGCCCGCGTTATTGGCATCGAGAGACCAAACCCGACCGGAAACAAAATCCGCGTAAACGTACTGACCTACTAACTCGGATAACGCCGCACCTCGGTACACGTGGCCCCCGGTAATAGACAAATCCTGCTGGCTATGATCGTACTCCCAAACAGGTAGAATAATATTCTCTTTATCGCAGTTATTGCGAGGTTCAAAGCACTGAGATGCCTCGGTTGTATTCCAGCCGTAGTTTCCGCCATTTTCAATAAGATCTACTTCCTCCAGTTGGTTCTGTCCAACATCACCGGTCCAAAGCTGTCCAGTTTCAGTATCAAAGCTAAAGCGCCAGGGGTTTCGTAGGCCATAGGCGTAAATCTCTTCCCGGAAACCCTGGTCGTTTTCGGCAAAAGGGTTATCGCCCGGAATAGCGTAAGGCGTTTGGGGGGATGATTGACTAACATCAATTCGTAAGATAGAACCCAGCAGTGTAGTGAGATTCTGTCCGTGCCTTCGGGGATCACCGGCCGAGCCCCCGTCACCAACGGCTACGTATAAATACCCATCTGGACCGAAAGCTACTTGCCCACCATTATGATTGCCAAATGGTTGCTCAAATTCCAGAATCACTAATTCGCTATTGGGATTGGCTTGATCGGGATTGGAGGCCGATACTGCGAAACGAGAAATACGGGTGCGGGCCGGATTACTGATAGTATAATTAACGAAAAAATGGCCGTTGCTAGCGTAGTTGGGGTCAAAAGCTAATCCTAGTAGTCCTTCTTCGTTACTGCGATCATCTACCGGACCAGAAATATCTAAAAAGGGGGCACTTTGGCTAGTAGCGGCATTATCGTCAAAAACCGTGATTACCCCCCGTTGTTCCACTACAAATATTCGGTCTGAACCATCTCCAGCGTGTTGGAAATCTACCGGACGGGTAAACGACAGGTTAGGATACGCTTCTACCACAGTAAAACGCTCTTGCGTAGAATTATCATTTGTGTCAGTAGCAAGATCAGGAGAATCGTCACTATTGCCGCAACTAACAATCACTAAAAAGCTACTTAATATACCAACTTTAAACATTTGCCAAGAAATTATCCTCATCATAACTTTCATATTAGTCTCTACTTAAAACAACAACCAAAGGTAAGTGAAGTTTGACTGCTGCTGGACAATTGTTAACAAAACGCTACCGAAGCGAACCTAACGAAACTGAAAAGCAAAGTAGGTACAAGGTTCGGTTCCCGTATTCTTGATAGTGTGCTCGGTTTCTGATCCCAGAAAGTATAGATCGCCTCCGCTTCCATTAAAATACTCTCCGTCAATAAATTCCTGGCTCTCTCCCTCCAGCATCAATATGATTTCAGCCGGACGATGGGTGTGGGGTGGGTGACTTTGGATTCCGGGATTTAAGGTAGTCACGTGCATCTCGAGTCGCTCTAGCATAACCGTAGCTCGCTCAAAAAATGATCGTACTCCTCCTTTTTCTCGTTCTTGAAACGGAACATCTTCCCAATCAACTACTAAAGAACCACCCACTTCGGCGGCACGTTGCTGATTGGGGGCAGATTTAGCAGTATAAAGCAAGATGTAAAACGTGGCGGAGTCTTGCCCCACGTTTGTCAGGTTGTGCTGATCTCCGGGCATAATTAAGGCTACGCTGCCCGGGCCTACTACTTGCTTCTCTTGCTCAATAGCTACTTCTACCGAACCTTCTTTAATTATAATTAACTCCTCCCGATCTTCGTGAGTATGAAGAGGATGCAACGGTTGCCCGGGAGCCAAGGTAGTAGCGTGAAGTTCCAGGTAGGATAAATCGCGGGTGCTACCCTTCAGAAAATGCCGTCGCACCCGAATATCCGACGAAGAAATATCGGCCTCTTCCCAGTGATACGCCCCAGATTCAGTGGAAGGTTGCTGGGCAGCTACCGGAGAGTGAGCAAACAGAACGATAATCAGTAAAAACAGCATGGCGTAGGTAGGTTAGGTATTAAAATAGCGGAATTAATCCGGCCGGCAAAGCTAATTAAAGCTTTTAATCAACTTCCTAACTAACTATTGCTGTCTTCTATTCCTCAATGGTATTAGGAGTCAAGCAAAACTGTCTGAAAGGTTGACGACGCGGGAGCCGGACCATCAAACTCATACGATACCTTGCCGATGCGGGAAATGGACTGTCAAACCCTGACGACGGGGTAATTCCCGCGTCAGCAGACTATCGACTCGAATCGACAGCGTAATTCCCGCGTCAGCAGACTATCGAACCGAATCGACAGCATAATTCCCGCGTCGGCGGTAGATATTACTTTGTTAGAAGGGAAAAAAACTGAAAATAGATCTTTTGCATAGGATGATACTTTTCATTGCTGAATAACTGACCTTTCGTGAATGCTTTTACTTTATCCTTGCTAAGGACTTATTGCAGAAAAGCTATTAAGAAGCTTTACTAGCTATGTTTATTACTGGTTAGTTTGTTAGGGGATAAGTCTTTATCTTTCTGTACAGACTACGCCTAGCATTATGAGAAAATACAGTCTTCTTTTATCGTTACTACTTGTTTCAATCACTGTAACGTCATTGTCAGCGCAAGAAGTCCCCTTTAGTCGGGGCATTAATCTTACTGGTTGGTTCCAAACTGGAAGCGCTCAGCAGGTACAATTCACTCGGTACACCAAAAAAGATTTTGAGCAGATTAAAAGCTTGGGCTGCGATGCAATCCGTCTGCCAATCAATCTTCACTATATGACCAACGGGGCACCCTACTACGTAGTTGACCCACTCTTTTACGATTTCCTTGATCCGGTAATTGATTGGGCCGAATCGTTAGATCTTCACTTGATCTTAGATAACCATACCTTTGATCCGGCCGAAAGTACTGATCCGGCGGTGGAACAGGTTTTAACGAAAGTTTGGCCCCAGCTAGCCGCTCGCTACCAAGGTCGATTTGAAAAGCTGTACTACGAGGTGCTCAACGAACCCCACGGCATTGACGATGACATCTGGAATGCCATTCAGGGGGAAGTAATTCAAGCAATTCGGGCAGTAGACACCAAGCATACAATTATTGTTGGTCCTGCTGACTTTAATAGCTATTATAGCCTCGATGAAATGCCGGTTTATGAAGATGATAATCTTATTTATACCTTTCATTTTTATGATCCGTTCATCTTTACCCACCAGGGGGCTAGTTGGACGACTCCTTCTATGGGTCCCCTACGCAACGTGCCTTTTCCTTATCAACTTAGCCAGATGCCAGATTTTCCTGATGAGCTACGGGGTACTTGGATTGAGTCAGCGTTTAACAACTACAATCAGGAAGGATTTGTAGCTCAAGTACGTTCGCGGATAGCAATTGCTGCCCGGTTTCAGGAGGAACGGCAAGTGCCGTTATTCTGTGGCGAGTTTGGTGTGTATATTCCTAATAGCGACAACCGTTCGCGGGTATCTTGGTACGAAGAAGTACGTAAATTGCTCGAGGAAACCAATATTGCCTGGACCATCTGGGACTACCACGGTGGGTTTGGCCTGTTTGAAGAAGGCGGTAATGATTTGTTTGAGCACGACTTAAACACTGACTTGCTTCAGGCACTAGACTTTACGGTTCCTCCTCAAACCGAATACCAGCTCCGCCCCGATAGTACTGGTTTTCTTATTTACAATGATTTTGTAGGCGAAAAAATCAAACTGAGTAGCTTTTCGGATGGGAAGGTGAATCTGTACGCCACCGACCAGCCTAACAACGGGCAATACTGCTTGTACTGGACCGAGGCCCAGCAGTATAATACAATCACGTTTGACTTTGCCCCCAATAAAGATCTATCGCAGCTAATCGATCAAGATTATACACTAAGCTTTTTGGTGCGAGGCACTGATCCCTCGCTGCGGTTTGATATTCGTTGGGTAGATACAGATACTGGGGCCAACGATCTACCCTGGCGGATGGGCACGACCATCGATGAAAATACTGCTTCTTTTGACCGGTTTTGGCACGTGGTTCGTATTCCGCTACTAAGTTTTGTGGAGCAAGGAGCTTGGGATGGCGAGTGGCACGAACCGGAGGGAAAGTTTGATTGGTCGGCGGTGGACCGATTGGAGATTGTAGCGGAACGCCAAGACTTCGGTAATGCCCAATTGTGGTTTGATAATATTCAGCTTACCAATGAAGATACGGTGCAGGTTTTAGACCCCACCCCCTTTACAGAAGTAATCACCACCCTACCGAACGACAATCTTACCGAAATTACGGTTAGCATGTACCCTAATCCAGCGCAGTCGTTTTTACAAGTGGTTGGTAAACCGGGCCAGCAGTATCGCTACCAACTCGTAAACTCATCGGGACAAATACTTAAGGCGAACACGTTTACGGAAGCAGAAGAACTATCGGTTTTAGAATTAGCGTCGGGCATTTACCTACTTCGTATCGCCAACAATCAGGGTGCTCTTTCGGTGCATCGGTTTGTTGTTCAGTAGCTTTGTTAGCTACACCACATATTCATCAGAAATTTTGAGTGCCGAAGAAGGTCAAGTAGGGAGTAGTCAACCAATCGTTACTAGCGGCGTAGTAGTAATAGCAGATAAACAGGTGCTTCTCTTGAGGTAATCTGTAGAATAATAAACTAGGAGAAAAATGATCATTCTAAATATACATCATACCGACCCAGAGCAACACAAAATCGCACAGAAAATACAATCCATGTCGTTGGCGCACCGGGTGAACATATCTGAGCAACCAGTGCTACCCGTAATGACTGCCTACGATAAAGAGTACGTAGGTCTTGAGGCTATTGCTACTGGTATCTTAGAGTTGGAGCAGCTCGTTGAAGATTGGTACGAATGCCGGTGCGATAAGTATAAGTTTGACGAGCGATAGCTGTAGCAAGAACACCTTGTTATTTACTCCAGTGGCACGATTTCCTTTTTTGGATACTTCACTTCGTAGCTGAATACAATCTCTCGCTGGGTTTGTGGTGAAAGGGTGACTTGCCAGGAGACCTGCCCCGTATTTTCGTCGAGCGTTCCCCCGGAAAGCTGAGTGGGTTCTACCGAAATAGAGCTTATCGCCGCTAAGGGTATTTGATCCTGCACCGTAAGCTTAACGGGTTGAGATTTTTTGTTTCTGATCAGTATTTCGAAGGACTGGCTCTCAATTTTATTACCGCCAAAGATTCTACACTGGGTGTAATCCTCAACTTTGGTGCGTTCTACCGCTATATTCCTATCGCGCCCCAACAATATACTAATCGTATCGTTTAGTGCTCGGGCATCTAGTATTGAACGACCAACGTAAGTATTTTCAAAGTATAAGTTCGCTTCGCCTTCTAACAAATTGTACTGATCCCAATCAACTATTTGGGCTACTAAAAAGGCATCTTTATCCAGCTTAGGCACCGCGTAGTACTCATACGCAGCTTCTATATTGTATTGTTTCAAGGTGATGAATTGCTTTTCACCATCGGAGCGAATGGAGAAAGGCGTAGCTACTTCAAATTCTACGGTAGTTTGATTCTCCAGCGTGGTAGTAGTGAGAGGTTCTGTTTTAGCTATCGATGAAGCACCGCGTATTTGCACTCCGGCTACTTGGCCTTGTAAAGCCTGATCTGTACCATACCCTACGGTTACTACTTCTTCAAGTGCGGTAATGTCCGGTTCCATCATCACATCCATTTGGGAAGAAGTGATAGCGATATTTTGCGTAGTAAAGCCAACTGATGAGAAAATCAGCGTTTCTGCCCCATTGGGCAGCGTTAAGCTATAGTGGCCCCTTGGATCGGTAACCGTGCCAATGGCGCTTCCTTCTACTAGTACGTTAACACCCGGCAAAGACGCTGCATCTTGACTTGAGACAACCGTTCCGCTAACAGTCTGCCCCATTCCTTTGTATAAAGTAGGGCGACGATACACCGTGTTACGGGCATAGTTGAGTCGCCAGGTTGTTAGTTCAGGAACTGTACTACTTTGGTTAGGAGTAGCATTAGAAAAACGTAACTGTACATCGTTCCAATCTACGCCGGTGTTCTGGTAGATAGCTGCTTTATAGTCGAGTGTCAACGGCTCATTAATATTTTCTACTCTTACGTCGTAGTTCGGATACCAACCCGCGTTTTCTACTAAATAAGTAACCACAAATTTTGCTGGAGTTGTTTGCTCAGTTGCTACTTCAATCTGAATTTCACTACTGGGTAAATCAGCTTGTTGGGAAACATCAGCGATTTGTTGTTCAATTCTAGTCTTTTTCTCTTGCAGCTTCTCAATCGCTCGCCTAATGTTCAACTCCTCTGACTTAATAGCTGATAACTCTTCATCGTAAAACTGAATGGCTTGCTTTAGCTGAGAAAGGGCCACTCCCGATTTATCACGTCCTAAATACTTGTTCTCGTGTAATAAGCTTTGCTTTTCACCCAAAACATCCAGTCGAGCCTGATATTGAGAAATTTTAATTTCTGCCGAATCAATCTGTTGCTGTAAGCTGGCGGTTTTCTGACTTATTTTCTGCCCGTTCAGATAGTCGAGGGCGTAATTAACTGATAAAACTGTAAATTTACCATCCGCCTTCACTTGAATACTTTTACTATCCAGATAAGGTGAGAGTGACTTTATAGTTAATACAGAATTACCTGGTTGAATTTCGGTATCTCCAGCACGGGTGATATAAGCACCTTGCAGAAATACGGTTACTTCGGTTATAGAAGTGCTCAATTCAATTTCAGACGTATCTTGAGCCATTGTCTGATATCCTAGAACAAGTAGGCTGATTAGAAACTGTTTCATACGATTTTTATTGGTAAGATGCTCGTGTGAAAGATATTCCATAAGCGTATACCATATTTTTTTAGCTGGCTAATAACTTTCGGTCGTGCAGCCAGCGAAAAATAATCTGATCGACCGGGCCAACTTCCTGTACTTGTGCGTAGGTAAACCAGGCCATCTCGGCGATTTCGGCGGCGGGTTGCAGTACGCCTTGGTAGTCGGCCGAGTAACAAGTCATTTGTACCTCTACTCCGCTCGGCTGCCCGTGGGCTTGGGCTTGAAATGTGCCTACCAACTTGAGCGATGTAGGAACTATAGAAACACTCAGCTCTTCCTGAATTTCTCTGGTTAAAGCCTCGGCATCGCTCTCACCCGCTTCTCGCTTACCGCCCGGAATATAAAACGTGTCTTTATTTTGGCTTCGGGCCATTAAAACTTTTTGGTCGAGGATAAATATCCAAGCGAGCTTATCAATAACCGGTGCAGTAGGGTTAGACACGTTCATAAAAGCATAAGTTGGTTAAAAAGGTATGACAAATTTACGTACCTTTTTATGACAATCTACTACACAAGATTGACTAACCACAAAACCTTACTACTATGTCCCAAAAATCTTCTCCTGTTTCATCTGAAATGAATCCTATCAAGGAAATATTAGAGCTATTTATGCGAGCTCCCGAAGAAATTAGCCAAGAACAGATATTTACATTATTAAATGTATCCAAGTCTGATGGGGGTAAGCTGTTTCGTAGCGATGAGCCAATTAGCACCACTGACCTACGGAAGTTAATGCTGCGGGTTTTTGACCAGAACGATGACTTTAAGTTTGATAACGCTAACGTTGGCTACCTTAACGTGCTGAATAATATCAGCCAACGTCGGCGCAACAAAGAGTTCTTTCGCGCCATTCGGTCGGGAGCCGAGGTGAAGCGGATTGTGGCGGAAGGCGATTCTTGGTTTGAGCATCCGGTGGTGTACGATGTAATTGATTGGCTGGGTGACTTAAGAAAAGACCAGCACGCTATTTATAGCATTGCCCGAGGGGGTGATTTTCTCACTAATATGCTGGAAGAGCGGGAATATATTACCGAACTCTCACTAATCCGCCCAGAAGTATTTCTGCTGAGTGCCGGAGGTATTGAATTAGTAAACGGTCGGCGCGTAGCCCTAATGCTGGACCAAGCTAGCAATTATGTGACCGAAGAATATCGGCATACCCATCCGCTCATTCGGAATGTGCTTATTAAGGGTGATCTCGATGATGCTCAGCAGGAGATGCTAATTCGGGGCATGTCATTTTTTACTAAAGAGTTCTTTGTGCTGCTGGCGGTCTTGGAGTTGAGCTATAAGTATCTTATTAAACAGTTGCGGAAGAAATTCTTTGATCTAAAAATTATTACCCACGGTTACGACTATATTGTGCCTTCCTTTCAGCGGGGGCCGGGGGTAGTTAAAACGCTAATCAATCTGGTGGGTGGTAACGGGCATCATTTTAAGGAGCCTATGATGCTCCGAGGAATTAGCAATGCTAACGATCAGCGGGCCATCAGCTTCGCGATGATCCATCTATTTAACGAGATGGTGATAAACATTGTGCTCGATCCTGTTTTCGGACGAAATGTCTACCATATTGACTGCCGGGGCTACGCTCGGGATGAAGACTGGCACGACGAACTGCACCTTCGGCCCCGCAGTCTGAAGCGAGTTGCTCAAACGTATTTGGAAGCTATCAATTCTACAAACCCTGATCAGAAAATATTTCTTGTCCGTCAAACGGCACTAGAGCAGGGTGAAAATGTGCCTTTAACCAATGAACGCTACGCCAATTCTGATTAATTATAACTTGTAGCATAATATTAATTGATTAGAAATACTGAGGCAACTATATGAAAATGATTAAAAAAAATAGATAAGCAGTAACCAAGGATTTTTGCGCTGATACCAAAGGTATATTGGTTTTTAAGCCGTATTTCATAACTTCACCGGGCACAAAATCGGTGACCATGATATTTCGTTTTTTGTTCTTCTGGGTTGGCAGTTTAATCATTCTGTTAAATACTTCTTTCGCTCAAGCTCCCAAAAAGCTAGCGGCCAGTGAGATTCAGCTAGCACTGAAGAAGCTTAATGTGCTAAGCAGTGCTTTGTACGTAGCGGCGCATCCCGACGATGAAAATCAGGTAGTAATTGGGTACATGTCGCAGGTAGAACTGTTGAATACTGGCTACTTATCGCTCACACGAGGTGATGGTGGACAAAACCTTATTGGTTCCGAAATTCGTGAACGGCTGGGTATAGTACGATCGCAGGAGCTTATTCAGGCCCGTAGCGTAGACGGTAGTCACCAGTTTTTTACTCGAGCCATCGACTTTGGTTACTCCAAAACCTCCGACGAAACGCTTGAACTATGGGATCGAGAGAAAATTCTTTCGGATGTAGTGTGGGTGATCCGGCAGTTCCGACCGGATATCATTATCACGCGCTTTCCCCCTGATTCCCGGGCGGGGCACGGTCATCATACCACCTCTGGTATCTTAGCGGCTGAAGCCTTCGATCTGGCGGGTGATCCTGAACAGTACTCCGACCAGTTGGAGTACGTAGAACCCTGGCAACCTACCCGTTTAATGCTCAATGAAACCAGTTGGTTTTCTAGCAAAATTGATTCAATTGCGGATGTTAACGATTCAGTCTTAGTAGTAGATATGGGCGTCTATCTTCCGCTGGTGGGAAAATCGGTACCCGAGATTGCGGCCTTAAGCCGAAGCAAGCACGAGTCGCAGGGGTTTGGCTCCACTGGAGAAAGAGGTGAGCGAGTGGAGTATTTCCGACATGTGAAGGGTGAAATGGCCAAAAACAGCCCGCTCGATGGTATTTCTACAAGTTGGTCACGCCTGGCAGGTGGCGAAGCCGTGGGAGAACTGCTTCAGCAGGCTTACCAAAATTTTAATCCTGAACAACCTTCGGCTATTGTACCCACACTATTGCAAGCCCACCAAGCACTAGGTAAACTGCCCGATGGACACTGGAAGCAAGTAAAAACTCAAGAACTCACTACCGTAATTCAGGCCTGTCTAGGTTTATATGCCGAAGTTCGGAGTGGAACGAATGCATTGGTTCGTCGGTTTCGGGGAGCGCAAACCCGACCAGGGATCGCTGAATATTCGGCCACCCCGGGCGATAGTGTCACACTCAACTTTGAGGCGATTCAGCGAAGCTCCCAGGTTGAAGTGCAACTAAATCAGATAAAATTAGCGCAGGTTGGCTACGATACGCTACTAAACGATACATTGGAAGATAACACATTAATAGCATTTGAACAGCAGATAAAGTTGCCGGATAATCTTTCGTACACTGAGCCTTACTGGCTCCAAGCGGAGAACGATGGCTTTGCATTTACGGTAGAAAATCAAATGCTCATTGGCCGGGACGAAACCCCACCGGCTTTGCAAGCAGAATTCTCATTTAGTGTAAATGGACAAGCATTGAATCTAAGTAGTCCGGTTATTTACAAAAGAAACGATCCGCGTAAGGGCGAGATGTACCGACCTTTTGTTATTACTCCTCCAGTGCTGGTAAGCCTTCCTGAGAATGTATACGTATTTGCCTCCACTGAGCCGCAAACTATTGTGGCTACCGTAGAAGCAGGGCGCTCTGGTATTCAGGGAAGCGTATCGCTAAAAGTACCCGCCGGTTGGTCAGTTAATCCAGCCCAGCATGAGTATGATATTGCTCTCAAAGGGCAGGAGCAAGAATTTAATTTTACCGTGACTCCCCCCGAAGGGGCCAGTACGGGCGAAGTGCGGGTAGTGGCAGAGCATGATGGGCAATCGTATCAGCAAAGTATGGTGGTAATCGATTACGATCACATTCCCACTCAAACCTTACTGCCCCCCGCTACCGCTAATTTGGTAAAACTGGATATCAGAAAGGAAGGAAATTTAGTAGGCTACGTAATGGGGGCTGGCGACGATGTGCCCAAAGCTCTGGAGCAGATTGGCTACGAGGTAGCGTTGCTGGAGGAAGACGATATACGGATGCCCTATTTATCGAACTTCGATGCAATAATTATTGGTATTCGGGCTTACAATACCGTGAACTGGCTACGCTACCGCAATGATCGTTTGCTAGAGTACGTTGAGCAGGGCGGCACTCTTATTACTCAGTACAATACCAGTTCTCGGCTCGTGATGCAAGACTTCGCTCCTTACTCTATGCAGATGTCGCGCGACCGGGTATCCGACGAAACTGCGAGTGTACGGATTCTGGCCCCCAGCCATCCGGTGTTGAATACACCCAACGAAATTACTCAGGAAGATTTTGCTGGCTGGGTACAAGAACGGGGACTGTATTTCCCCAACGAGTGGGACGAAAAGTTCACCCCAATTTTTTCTATGAACGATCCGGGTGAAGATGAAAAGAAAGGTAGTCTGCTAATAGCCCCCTACGGTAAGGGCCACTACATCTACACCGGAATCTCATTCTTTCGCGAACTACCCGCCGGAGTGCCTGGTGCCTATCGTTTACTAACCAATTTAATTTCCTTGGGAAATGATAAGCGGGTAGAACGGGGGAATGAGTAAAATAAGCTATAGGTCAATTATGCGGGAAGACAAAAGCCCAAGCAGAAGTAAAGATATAAGAATTTTGTGGCTTAGATAATGGCTAACAAATATTCATTTCTCATATCAACCATCTTTAGTAAGATTTTCCTTGGCATTAGTATAGATCGCAAAATGTTATTATTATTGAATCTGACAATTCAATAGTTTTACAATGCTACACACTTTTGCTAGAATCTTCTCTTCCCTATTCTTTATTGGACTTAGTGCCGCTCTTTACGCTCAAGATGCTAACCTTCTCTCGGGAATGGATTACCGCTCGGTAGGCCCTCTTCGGGGCGGACGGGTTACTACCGTTACGGGCATAGCCGATCAGCCAAACGTATTTTATATGGGCAGCTCCGGGGGCGGAGTCTGGAAGACTACCGACTATGGTCAAAGCTGGAATAATGTTTCCGATGGTTACTTTAGCTCTCCTTCTACTGGGGCCGTTCGGGCCGCCGCCTCTAATCCTGATATCGTCTACGTGGGCACCGGTTCCGATGGCTTGCGGAGCAACGTAATTGCCGGAAGAGGAGTATATAAATCAACCAATGCCGGGGAAAGCTGGGAATTTGTGGGGCTGAAGAACGCGGGGCAAATCGGAGCGGTAGAGATTGATCCAAGTAATCCTGATCGGGCGTTTGTAGCGGCTATTGGCAATGCTTTCGCCCCCAATGAAGAACGAGGCGTATTTCGCACGACCGATGGTGGAGCTAACTGGCAAAAAGTACTGTTTCACTCAGATACGGTGGGAGCAGTGGACCTTGAATTTAAGCCCGACGATGCTCAGGTGCTGTACGCTACCCTGTGGCGAGCCGAACGCAAACCTTGGACAATCATTAGCGGAAGCACTGAAGGTGGAATCTATAAGTCAACCGATGGGGGCGATACCTGGGAGAAGAAGACCGAAGGCTTGCCTTCTAATCTGATTGGTAAGATTGATTTAGCCGTTTCGGCTGATGATCCGAACCGAGTATACGCACTAGTAGAAGCTCCAGTAGGAGAGGGGGGAGTGTACCGTTCCGATGATGCCGGGGAAAGCTTCGCACTGGTAAGCACGAAGAAAGAACTGCTGGATCGGCCGTTTTATTACTGCAATATCGATGCAAATCCTAAGGATGCCGATATTATATTTGGTATTGCAACTCGCTTTTTCCGATCCGATAATGGCGGCGAAGACTGGACGCAACTTTCTACTCCTCACGGCGATAATCACGATTTGTGGATTAACCCCAATGATACTTCGGTGTGGATTCAGTCGAACGACGGCGGAGCGAATGTGACGCTAAACAGTGGCGAAAGCTGGTCAACTCAGTTTAATCAACCCACCGCAGAACTCTACCAAGTAGATGTTGACGATCAATTTATCTACTGGCTGTACGCTGGGCAGCAAGATAATTATTCGACGATTGCCGTACCTAGTTTGCCACCCTACGGAGTACAAGCAGGTTCTAATTCCTACATTATCAATACTGGCGGTTGCGAAACTGGCCCCGCCGTACCTAAGCCGGGTGATCCGAATATTGTGTACGCTAACTGTAAGGGGCGCTTTGGGGTGTACGATAAACGTACCGGACAGGAAATGCAATACTACGTGGGGGCTTCCAATATGTACGGACATAATCCCAAAGACCTGAAGTTTCGCTTTCAGCGGGTTTCACCCATTCATGTGTCGCCACATAACCCTGAAGTAGTCTACCATACCTCACAGTATGTGCACAAAACAACTGACGAAGGTAAAACCTGGGAGGTGATCTCTCCTGATCTTACCGCATTTACTCCCGAGACTCAAGTAATTTCTGGCTCACCCATTACCCGCGATATTACTGGTGAGGAGTTCTACAGCACCATTTACGATATTCGGGAATCATCGCTGGAAGCCGGAGTTATTTGGACGGGAGCGAATGATGGCCCAGTGTATGTAACCCGCAACGGCGGCGAAGAGTGGACCAACGTAACTCCCGAAGGTCTGTCTGGCGGGGGCCGGGTAGAAACCGTGGAGCCGTCGCCTCACACAGCTGGAAAAGCCTACTTTGCTACTTACCGCTATCTGATGGGTGATTTCAAGCCCTACATCTACAAAACTGAAGACTATGGGCAGTCCTGGACATTGCTCACCGATGGCACTAACGGCATTCCTGCCGACATTCCCACGCGCGTAATTCGGGAAGACCCGGAACGAGCGGGGTTATTGTACGCCGGAACTGATAATGGCGTGTATATATCGTTTGATGATGGTCAGAAGTGGCAGCACTTCCAGCAGAACCTTCCGGTCACTCCCATCACTGATATGAAGGTGCACGATAACGATTTGGTAATGTCTACGATGGGTCGTGGGTTCTGGATTCTGGATAACTTGGCTCCGGCTCGGGCATTGACTGCCGAAGTTGCCAGCCAAGATGTAGTGCTGTTTCCTACTAACGAAGCGTACCGCATGCACTATAGCGAAACGGATTCTGCCACCATACCGATGTATCCTACCGCTGGTCTAGTGATTGACTACTACCTAGCTAATGAAGCCGAAGAAGTGCAAATTGAAATTCGGGATGCCGACCAGCAATTAGTCCGGCAATTTTCCAGCACAAGCCCGGCCGGTGAAGCCACCGATAAGTCTCGAGATATGAGTACGGAATACACGTCACTGGATTACCAAACGGTTCTACCGGATGGTAGCGGTGGACACCGGGTTATTTGGGACTTACGTTATGCCGGCCCTTGGCACGATGAAGTTAGTCGACGGGGTAGCGGCGGACCGCTCGTTGTTCCGGGAACCTACGAAGTTAAAATCACTGCCAACGGAAGTACAGACACCCAAACGGCCGAAGTGAAAGCTGACCCTCGGTCGATGGAAGCCATTAGTGCGGAAGATTTAACCGCTCAGCAAGATTTATCACTAAAAGTGCGCGACCTGCTGTCGGATGTACGCAAGTTAGAATACGCTCTTAGTATGCGGGAGGGTGAACTTGACTCGTTGATGGATAGCGGCTCAGCTAAAAAATCTATGCAGCGAGAACTAACGTCTATCCGCGAAGCTTTAGAAAAAGTAAGTACTTCCGAAGGGCGTTATATGACTCCTATGCTGGCCGATCAAACTTCTTATTTGTACTACATGCTAGGGCAGGCTGATCAGCGTCCGGGGCAGGATGCTTACGAGCGCTACGAAGCATTGCTTCAGCAGTACGATGGACTTCAATCAGATAATAGCGAATACGTAGGAAGCTGGTAGAGTACTTGCTTCCTGCCGAGTTTACTGAGAAAATCTAATCTGGTGAATAACATCACAAGGGTCTAAACTATCATTGGCGATAGCACCGGGTACTTAATTTTAGCTATATATTTTTGGAACGATTTAATAATAAATACTGTATTTATAATAACAATACCTAATATAAAAGCATTTAGCTTCTACCATCGTAACAGCACTACCAAGAGAAATCAATTATTAACTTAATCAATCTACTGATGGTAACTACGAAGCAAACTATCCTGCTATTTCTGTTTTCAATTTTCATATCACCCCTTCTGGCTCAGGTAAGCAGCGATATAATTTATCGCTTTAATGAGGAACCTTTAGCCTGTGTTGTATCGGATATAACCGACCGAGAGATTCGCTATAAAAATGCCCGCGAAAGTACTAATCAAGAGTACTCTCTTGAAAAAGATAAAGCGTTGCTGATTTTTCGGGAGAATGGCGACTTCTTGCTACCTTACGGCGATCAGTCAATCTGGGTTAGCGGTGCCGATGAACGAATTCATAAAATAATTACGAAAGATCATCTAATTTACCCGGCGCGTTTTCTCGAAGTAGAAGCTAAAAGAAATAAAATTAGTTATCAAGACTATAATAATCAGACTAATCGGGAAATAGCTATCGACGATGTCCTCATTGTAATTCATAAGGACGGAAGTCATCAACTTTTTGCACCTACCACATTAGTCGTTGAAGCATTAAACCAATTGGGTCCAAACTTAGATATTTATGCTGAATCTAAGGGAATTGATGCTGATGTTCCTTCTCTAAATATTATTGAACTCACAGCTGAACAAGAGGTGCACTTTGTTCAGGTAGCTGAAACGAAAGCCCATGATTTTGGTAAATATCTTAGTCTACTTTCTAGTCAAGATGAGGAAGTATCAGATAAGCTATACGCAGTAGAAGCCGCTTGTACACTTTTCGTCAACGATTCGGCAAAAGTTGAGGTTTCTTCCACTAAGAGTATGCAGAAGAGACAGTTTCCTATCCGAGATTACTTAGATCGCCTTCGGGTACTTCCCTACGATCGAGTAGAGATCACTTGGTTACAGGCCCAAATGGTTTGCGGTTTACGCCCTGGGGTTGATGGCAACTACTACGGAGTGATTGCGGCCCAACAATTGTTTAAAGGCTATCTTGATAATAAGGTAGTTTATCAAGATGTAACCGATAAAGACATTGAAGTCGTATTGAAGCGCTACGAAGTTTTTGACGAAGGAGAAAAAGCAGAGAAGTGGGATGTTTTCTTGTCGAGTATTGGTGTTCAGCAAACCCGAAATAATTAGTCGGGTAAAGCTCAACGGTTGATTTCAATTTTAAATAAATTTTTATAAGTAGGTACCTTCACGGTTACATACCTGCAACTACAGCTACTAACGATTGTAGTTTATGTATAAAATTTGTACATAAGTTGAGAATTTAGTAGCTTAGATGTTGGACAATATCCAATATTGGTTGTATAACCTATTAGCATTGGTACCTACACTTCACTACCTATTTACCCTTTCGGTACCGGCATTTCTGCTGGCACCTTGTATCCAAGCTCAGGATGTGATACACTTTATGGATAACGCTCAAGTAGTGTCCAAGGTGTTAGAAGTTGGTATCGATAGCATCGTATATATTCCAGAAAAACTCAATAAAAAAAAGGGAAAGGAGCAACATGTTCCCAAGGCTTTTATCAAATTTATTGAGTATGAAAATGGTCAGCGGTACTTCGTTGAGCACAGCCAGATTTTTCTAACCGATGGAAAGCTGCTACTGGCTCTAGTTGAACGGTACGATGAAAATCATCTATACTATCAAGATGTATATACCCGCAATGCGAAGCGTCTAGCGATGCGTAAAGTTGTAGCCATTCGTTACAACAATAACCACCGAGTTAACTTTATGGATAAAATCAACCTTCGTGAAGGAAGTTACCTCGCGGGAAGTATCCTCGAGATTAACGACGAAGAAATTGTATTTGAAAATACAGAAAACCATCATCGAAAAGATAAAATTGACTTAGATTTGGTCCGAAGCATTGAATTCAAAAATGGATTTGAGCAAGAATTTACCGCTGCCCAACCTAATAAATAAGATATGAAGCAGATACTCTACCTAATGAGCTTTTTACTACTGATGTTACCTGCCCCGGCCATCGGACAGACGAATAACGATAAAATCTACCAGCTTAACGGTGAGCCTATCGCTTGTGTAATAACGGAGGTAACCGAGCAGGTCATCAGGTACAAGCACCCTGAGAACCGACAAGGGCCTGACTATATTCTGAAGAAAGACGAAGCACTACTGATATTTAAAGAGAATGGCGACTATATGCTTCCAGCGGAGAGTAAGCCGGATTGGGTATCAGGAGTAGTTAGTGACAATCATAAGATTGTCACTAGATCCCAGAAAGTGTTAGCCGTTCAGTTTGTTGAAGTTGAAGGAGCTAACCTAAAATACCAAAGCCAGCAGGGAACAAAAATATTACCTACTGAGGAAGTTCTATTAGTTATCTATAAGGATGGCCGCCATGAACTGTACGATTCTCCCAAAGAAGTAGCCCAAGGGTTAGCTCAAATTGGCAGCCAGATTAGTGGTGGTAGTAGCAACAAAGTAACCGCCTCAGCGACACAAAACGCTAAACCTGAGAAAATGACCGTAGTCTCTACATCTTCGGACGGCGCGATTGAGCTTTCGCCCGAACAAAAGACTCATTTTGAGCGAATGGCGGAAGTAAAAGCTAACGATTTTGGAAAATACTTAAATATAATTTCCGATAGGCAGGAAGACGAAGAAGATAAATTGTACGCCATTGAAGCGGCAGTAAAATTATTTATAGATGATTCGGTGAAGATAGAAGTATCCTCAATGAACCGAGATGAAAAACGGCAGTTTTTGGTTCCGGAGTACCTTAACAGGCTTCGGATGTTACCATACGACGACGTGAAGTTAACCTGGATGAACGCTCAATTGGTGAGCCAGCTACGCCCCGGGCAAGACGGTAAATGGTACGGAGTGATTGCGGCCCGCCAGCTATTTCGGGGGTATATCGATAATAAAATTGTCTACCAGGATGTAACCGACAAAAATATGGAAGTCGTCCTCCAGCGCTACGAGGTATTCGATGAAGGAGAAAGAAAACAAAAGTGGGATGTGTTCTTATCCGATATAGGTGTTCAGCAAACCCGGGAAAAGTAATGAGAACTCAATTTCCATTTCTATTTATTTTCTCGTTTTTTGTTTCTACGGTTACTTTGGGGCAAGATATCATGTTTCCGTATCAGGAAAATTTTGCTTGGCAGGTGAAGCAAATTGATGAGTTCATGGATCGGTTTAATAACTCCGATTATACGCCTATTCGTCGGTATCTGAAACAAGAATATAACATTGATGAAGTAAGTCGTCTAGACATAGTCCGAAGTCTATTCAATACGGAAAAACAAGATTGGAACCGAGAGCAAGTTGTGCAGTTTTTAAATCATGTGAACGATACTGTTCCCCCGCCGTACCTGGATTTTTACGATCACGACTGGTTTGCCGAACTGAATTGCTCCGGTGAGTACAACGAAGAGAGAGTGGATTTTACGCTTATTTTGTCGCTCCAGGTGGATGAAGCAACCAGGGCCTCCCGCTGGATCATTAATAGCGCGCAGGGCAACTTTTTGCCAAGCGATTCTAGTAACCTGGCTTTTGGAGTAGATTCTACCTACGACGCATCCAAGACTTTGAATCCCGCTAGTTTTGGAACAGACTTTATGGCTTTAGTAGATGCCCTAAAAGATACGGCTAATCTGGAAGGCTACGTAGTGCCAAAAAATATTAATCGCCCGTTGGTAGCTTTTATGAATCTGCTTCATCAGCGCGACCTTATTTTTAAGCAGGTAAACCATATCACGTATCATTTTTTACAGGTTGACAATTGGATATTTCAGGTGCAGGATTTTCATCGGGAGTCAACCAACTCTGGATGGTTAATAAACTCACTGATGGCGGCAACCGAGGATGAAAAGCATCAGTACCGAAAACGAGTCCTTCACCTACACTAACTTAACTTCTTATGATAACAATAAAATCTATCGCGCTGATAGTTGTTGGATTGTGGCTCACCATAGGCTCAGCCGTAGCCCAAGCTCAAGCAACCGATACACTGTCAGACGATGATATCTACTTAATGAAATCGAGTGCTGAGCGCACCTTGCAGGACTATGCTTCGGCTATGCGAGAGCTAATTAATCCCCGGATTTCTAAAGCCTTTCGGGAAAGAATGATCAGCGAATTTGTAACCCCCGGTAACCGGCAAATTTTTGTTGACTCAGCCTACGTGGTTTATGATTATGAACAGGAGTATCTTCCGCCACTAACCATGAAAGAGCGTCCTGTCCGCACCTACCTCAACGATTTTAATGCTTTTTATCAGGGCAGCAATAGCCAAGAACGATTAAGTATTTATTACTCGCTACGTAAGATTCATGATATTGAATTTGACGGCGATAACTACTACATCATTCTAGACTATGAGAGCCAGTACGGCGATCAACTACCGCAACCCCGCCGAGCTACCTTGCAATTGGTGCCTCAAGACGATCAATGGCAAGCTCTTATTAGCTACGTCAAGTTTAATATAGAATCAGAAAATATTGATAATGAACCTCCTTCAGCACTGGTTGATTTACTACCTCAGTGGCGGATTTATACTAATAGGGCCGATACCCTACTGCAAACCGGTCAACTGGCCGAAGCGAAGGTTTTGCTAGACTCTTCTTTTGCTATTAACGAAGAATCACTTACTGCTCGCTTGTTGGGTTTGTACTTTGAAGAAACCGGGGAGCTAGACTCAGCTATTAGCCGCTACGAACAAAGTCTGAAGCTAGGTCAAGATATTGATCCGGAATATCAAGATGAGGATATCGAGCTCAAGGTAAGACAGCTACGAGCAAGGAGGAAACTATTAGCGTATCAACGAGACAAGGAGGAAACTAAGATTAATCCTGCAGTTACTTTTACCGAAATAGAAGATACCTATAAGCAGGGGAAAGAATATATAATTAATCTGACCGGAAGTAGTCCTGACCCGCTCACTCTACAACTCTACCGGAATGACAATTACGTAAGTACGATAAAAACAGATCTGGCTGCAAGTTCTTACACCTGGAATGTGCCCAAAACGATAGAAAAAGGGAATAACTATCAACTCTTTCTGAAAAAGCCAGACACTCAGGCTGGAATAAAAAGCGGTACGTTCAGCATTCGACGAAAAACACCGTTGGGACTGTACATTGGCGCGTCGGTAGGAGTGGGGGCGGCCCTGTACTTTATACTGCGGGATAATGATACTAATACGGGGGCAAAGCCTATCCAAGAACCCAGGATGGATCCAACAACTGCATCCCCAGCCAATTAAATAAAACTACGATGAAGAAGAAACTTTACATAACCTATACTATTCTGACCCTGGCTTTACTACCCCTGAGTAGCTATGCCCAGGAGATTGAGTTAGTGGAGCAGTGGGTGTTTGAGAACGAAGGAGGCAGTCGGGAAGATGAAATTACCGGGGTGGTTACCGATAGTCAGGGCAATGTTTATGTTACCGGCTGGTTTAGCGGTACTATCAATCTTGACCCTGAAGATACCGAAGCAGGTCGCTTAACCGCTATTGACGGAAATTCTGACCCTAACGATGTTAACGCCGATATGTTTGTAGCTAAATACAATTCAGACGGTGATTTACTGAACAAAAGACAATTAGACTACAAAGGCTTTGACGACGTAGCTCGGAATATTGCGCTTAGTAACGACGAAAGTATGCTCTACATAGTGGGCCATGCTCGAGGAGAAGTGGGCGACGATGTAGATATCTATTTGGCGTCACTAACTACCGCTGATCTGCAACTGCAAAAGGTAATACAATCGTCTTCACCGGATAACGAGCGCGGACAAAATGTTGCCGTACACAGTAATGGTAACGTCTATATTACGGGTTACTTTGAGTCGTCGGTAGAGCTGTTAGCCAGCAGTTTAGACCTTCCCGAATCACCTTTTTCTGACACGGCCGACGAGGATGGCCTATTTATTTTAGTGTTTGATAGCAACTTGAGCAATCTAGTAACCTCTGGGGTAGCCAAAGGAACCGGAATAGTGCGCTCTCAGGGTATTGATATTGATAATCAAGGGAACCCTTATCTTAGTGGCGAGTTCAGTAACAGCCTGACGTTTCCGGGTGCAGCTACCGAAAGCAGTCAGGGAAATCGCGATATATTTTGTGCTAAATACAATCTGGCCGGAGGCGAGTTTGACTTTTCTTTTTCTCTGGGATCCAATAGCAATTCCGATGACCGTTCGCGCAGTTTGGCTATACTTAACAACTCTTTTTACATAACTGGAGACTTCCGCAGTACTGTAGATTTTGATCCAGCCAATGAAGGGGCATCCAGTATCAAAACGGTTGAATCTGACTACGATTTTTTTCTAGCTCGGTATACCTTGGATGGAGCTTACCAAAACGTATATCAAGTGGGCGGGAGAGGAGGATCAGACGGACGAAGTTTTGAGCAGGGTTTCGAGGTTGTGACTCGAAACGATCAAGTATACGTTGCCGGTCGAATTACCAGTACCACGCGCGAAGTGGGCGACGAGCGGTTTTTCAACGAACTATTCAATAACGACGAAGCGGATGCATTTTTGGCAATATTTCCGCCTGATATTAATGCCCCAACCTTTGTGGAGCGCTACGGGCGCAATAGATTTGACTATGCCCTAGCGCTTGATCTTACTGATGAGGGCGATATATTTTTGGGCGGCTTTACTGGCTGGTCGGGAAGAAGCGATGAGCAGGCTCTGAAAAATAGCTATTTAGTAAAGTTTGAAGAGAAAGAAATTCCGGAGGTAGAGTTTCAAGTTAGTGAGCAGCTAAGCTTTGAGCTACTGGAATTAACTACCTTAGCCGGAAGAGACGCCAACATGGCTGATTTCGATTTAGATGGCGATATGGATCTAGCTGTAGTGTTTAAACTTGGCGACCGAGCGCAATGGTATCGGAACACTTCCGGAACCTTTTCCAAGGGGATAGCCATTGGTGGCGAGATAGATAGAGTGCGAGCTCTGAGTAGTGCTGATTTTGACGGAACCAACGGACCGGATATTGTGCTAACCGACGATTCTGATGAAGAAAGTAAACTAAGAAGGTACGCTAATTCAGGTAATGGAAACCGCTTTGGTGGCTCTGATGAGATAAGCAGTGCTTACACGGGAAGTAGCGACGTTTATGCTGGAGATATTGACCAAGATGGAAGCCCCGATATTGTTCTAGCCAATTTCGAGACTGAAAATATTGTTATTTTTTTAAATGCAGATAGCAACTTCCCTGAGTCAACTACAGTACTTACTACCAATGGTCTTCCTCGAATAGTAGAAGTAGGTGATTTTGATGGTGATGAATTACCTGACCTCGTAGCGGTGCTTAGAGATGATTCAGAAACAGCTACCGACGAAGATCAGATAATTTGGTTCAGAAATCAAGGGGGAGGTAGCTTTGCCAATCCAGTGGTAATCGCTAATCGTGATCAAGTAGATAATCCTCGTGGGGCGGCTATCGCCGATTTTGATGGTGACAAAGATTTAGATGTAGTAGTAATATCAAATGATGGTGGTACCGTCACCCTAATACGAAATAACGGGGGAAGTTTTGCTGCGCCTCAGAATATAGGTACCGCGGCTAAACCCTTCGCAGTTGATGCTACTGACTTAGACGGCGACGGAAATATTGATTTATTAGTAGGCTCAGAAAATGACGGCGATGCTTCTGACGAGGGAACCCTCACGTGGTTCAAAAATGAAGGGAGTGCTACTTTTACGAAAGAGCGCTTAGTAACGGTGCCGAAAGGCCAACCTAATACAATTGTTACTGAAGATATTGACAACGATGGCGATCAAGATATTATAGTAGCTTTTGAGAGAGATGGTGAGTTTGATTTGGTAAGTGCCAATATACTATTGTCACTCACCAATAATATTCAAGCTAATCCTGAACCTCAGATTATCGAACGTAGTGCCGACCAGGGTAATTCGGGTGATCTGGTTAAGCTATATGGCGGTAACTACGGGTCAATTATTGGAACTGCTAGCGTATTTTTTGGGGAAATACCGGCAGTGGTTGAAAAAGTACTTGCGGAGGGTACTCAGCTTTGGGTGCGGGTTCCCGATTTAGAGGATGATTTTTACGACATCGTTGTTCGCTTACCCAATGAAAATATTGCAGTATCACAAAACTTCTTAGTAGGTGAAGAGCCTACCGATCCTGTCATTAGCCAAGTGAACCCACTAACCGGTGTGGTGGTGGGTACCGAAGTTATCATTCAGGGTTTTGGTTTCGGAAGTAACCCCAAAGTAAAACTTGGGGAGACAACCGTAGCTGTAGATAGTATAAACGCTGAAGGAAGCTTCATTCGCATTGTTATTCCCGAAATTCCCGCGAATGAATACGATGTAAAAGTAACTCCCGAGGGTGGCACAGAAATTACTTTTGCGGACAAAATATCCATCATAATTGATAATGGCGACGGCCCTTCGGTAAGTAATATTACTCCTCAGCAGGGTGTAGTTGGTTCGGAGATCACCGTAACTGGTACTCAGCTAACTGAGGTAACTGTGCAATTTGGGGAATCAGTAATAACTCCTACAGAACAGACCGCAGCCAAGGTGGTATTTTTAGTTCCGAATACTGCTATTGCCGAGCAAACATATCCCATCAGTATTATCAATAACGAAACGGTTGTGTCAACCGTTGATTTCAAAGTTGTTGAAGTAGTAGATACCACTCCGCCCGAAATTGTTCCTGAAGCGATAGCAACTACCTACCGCGATGGTGACGAAATTATCTTTACCATAGATGCCAGCGATGAGTCTGATATAGACGGAAAGTCGGTTAAGCTATTTTACCGAAAGGTAGGAGATGAGAGCTTTACTGAGCAGGAAATGACGACTCAAGATGACGGTAGTTATAGTGCCACGCTATCCGCTTCTGATTTAAGCAGCCTTTTTGGCAATGATGGAGTAGGAATAGAATATTACTTTACCGTAACCGACCGAGCGGGTAACACAACAACTACTGAGTCGCGAATCATCAATCGTGAGTTCACTTCGCTCAACTTACTGCGGGTATCCGCTATTGCGAATCCGGATGATCCTCAGCAGTCTGATTATCAAATGATTGGTATTCCTCTTCAGCCCCAATCAGTAAGTGGGCAGTTAACCGAATTAGGTGATTTTAAAAGTGATAATACCGGCGATTGGACATTGTATCGTTACAACTCATCTAATAATACCTATCGGAAATTTCAAACTAGCGAGTTCAACAATTTTGAACCGGGGGTAGGGTACATGTTTGCTTACCGAAATTTTAATGGCAATATTACCCTTGATGGACAAACTGTGGCCCTCACCAATAATACTTTTCCCATCACGATTAATCAGGAATTTACATTAATCAGTAACCCGTATCTTTCTGATATTAACTGGGCCGAGGTGGTTCAGTACAATATTGAACAGGGCACTATTAGTGAAGGAGCTGTAAAAACCGAGCTATTGAAGTGGAAATTCGGTCAGGAATGGGTGCGGGGCGAAACCCGATTACGTCCGTTTGAGGGAGCTTTTGTAGAGGCAACTGGAATTTCGGGGTCAGTTATTTTACAAGTTCCGGCAACTACCGCCGCCCGATTAAATTCAGGGGTAAGAAAAAATCCGTTTAACCAAGACTTAAGCTCCAGCGCGTGGCTGGTTCCTCTCACGCTTGAGTCAGACAACCACTCTTATAAATTGGCTGGGGTAGGTATGCATCCGAATGCTGAAGTCAACGGCGATCCATTTGATGCGCTAACCCCTCCCCGATTTATTGAGTACCTAGATATGAGCTTCCCAGTGCGAGAGGGTTTCAATCTTCCCTTCACCAAAGATGTGGTTCCAACTCAAAATTCTTTCGTTTGGAATTTTGAAGTTGCCTCTTCGGGCAGTTCAGCCATCACCCTGACTTGGGATAATACTCAGTTCGGGAACAGTAATTATCAATTAGTGATGCTTGATTTAGAGAGTTTGGTTAAAACTGATTTTCGCTCAACCTCTAGTTACCGTTTTGCTGCGGATGGAAATCGGAAATTTCAACTGTTTTACGGAACCAGCCAGGATATAGATGAAGCAATGAAGCCTAATCAGTTTGCGGTAGGTACTCCTTACCCCAATCCTACATCATCATCGCTAGCTATTCCAGTATCAGTACCGGAGACTGCTGGAAATGAGAGCATACGTCTGAAAATTTTTGACATTACCGGGCAGCAGGTAACCGACCAAACGTATTTATTATCCGAAGGCTATCATAACTTACAGTGGGCGGGCAAGGATGGTGACCACAAGCCGGTACCCCCCGGTCTTTATATCTATCAGGTGCAGCAAAACCTGGTGTCAACATACAGTGGAAAGTTTGTTGTTCGATAGCTTGAGAACTGAGACTAGTCGGTTTTCTTAATCTGGGAGGCTAGTAGATACAGTACTGCCATTCGGACAGCTACTCCGTTTTCAACCTGATCTAAAATAATTGCCTGATCGGAATCGGCTACATCGCTATTCAATTCTACGCCTCGGTTAATTGGGCCGGGATGCATAATGGTGATAGATTTGCTAAGACTATCTAGTAGCTTCTTATTTACGCCGTAGTATAAGGAGTATTCCCGTAAAGAGGGAAAGTACTTAACTTGCTGGCGTTCAAGTTGAATTCGTAAAATATTGGCGATATCGCACCATTCCAGAGCTTCACGCAGGTCTAACGTAGCCCGAATGCCTAGCTCAGTAATATACTTTGGAAGCAACGTAGCAGGTCCGCACACCATAACTTCCGCTCCTAATTTCTGCAAGGCAAATATGTTTGAGAGGGCTACCCGCGAGTGCATAATATCACCCACAATAACCACCTTCTTCCCCGCTACCTGACCCAACCTTTCGTAAATAGAATAAGTATCTAGTAACGCCTGGGTCGGATGCTCATGCGTACCATCACCCGCATTGACTACGTTCGCTTCAATGTGGCGCGCTAGAAAATGAGGAGCACCCGGACTAGGATGACGCATCACGACCATATCGACCTTCATGGCCAATATATTATTGACAGTATCCAGTAAAGTTTCGCCCTTCTTTACCGAGCTTGAGGAAGAAGAAAAATTTACTACATCGGCTGACAGCCGCTTTTCAGCTAACTCAAAGGAAAGACGGGTGCGGGTTGAATTCTCGAAGAACACGTTAGCAATGGTGACATCTCGGAGGGAAGGCACCTTTTTAATTGGGCGGTTCAGCACATCTTTAAACTGATCTGCAGTAGAAAAAATAAGCTGAATTTCTTCGGCTGACAGCTCTTTTATTCCGAGTAAGTGGGGGCTGCGTAACGTTTGAAGGGAGGTTTCAGTAGCCATTGGTTAAGTTGTCGCTTTAGAAGTTATCCATACTCCGTCTTCTTCATTTTGCTCCTCCCACTCTACCAACACTCGCTGCGAGTCAATGGTATTAACAGCCCGGCCTACGTAGTCGGATTCAATAGGCAGATGGCGAGTGTACTTGCGGTCGATGAGCACCATCAGTTCTACTTTGCGCGGACGACCAAAGGTGACCATCGCATCGAGCGCGGCCCGCACCGAACGACCCGTGTAGAGCACATCATCAAGCAGAATCACATTCTTATCTTCTATCAAGAACGGAACATCGGTCTTGCTCGGGGCGAGGGGGGAGTCGCGTCGTCGAAAATCATCCCGGTGGAAAGTAGTATCCAGGTAGCCCTTGTCGATTTCTTTATTTAAAATCTTCTTTAATCGGCGCTGAATGCGATCAGCGAAATAAATGCCCCGAGGTTGTAAGCCGAGCAAAACGGTTTCATCAAAATTGGCGTGATTCTCAATAAGCTGATGACACAAGCGGTGCAGCATCACATCGAGTAGCTTAGCGTGAATAATACATTTGCGGTCTGGCATTTGGTTAAACCCTTTACCGAGCAAGTTACTAGATTTTCAGGAACTGGGGAAAGAATAGATCAATTGTTCGATTGTTAAATTGCTAACTTATCATCTGTCATCACTAGCTAGCGGGTTCACTAGCGGATGCGTGAAGCAATCAGATGAAATTTCAAATGTATCGCCGGGCTGGGTTTCAATTTGATCGGCAAAACTTGCGACAGATGTGCCGAAAAAGTGGACATGCACATCACCAGGCTGTCGGAAAAGTTCGTACTTAAAATGATGGTATTCCAAGTTCTTCAGGTTGTGACTCATATGCTCTTCGCCGGTCAAAAATTCTTTTTCCCAAAGCACTTTATTATCTCTAATAATTTTGCTATTTCCTCTAATTTTCTGCGGCAAATTGTCTACCATTAATTCTGGACCGTAGGAGCATTTTCTTAGTTTCGAGTGGGCGAGATAGAGGTAGTTTATTTTTTCCATTTTATGATCGGAAAATTCATTACCCAATGCAAAGCCAATTCGTTGCGGCTCACCACTATCATCAATAATGTATAAACCAGCAATTTCTGGCTCTTCTCCCCCATCGAGGGCAAAAGATGGCTGAGAAATAGGTTGTTCGGGAGCCACCACCGATAGGCCATTTCCCTTGTAGAACCACTCGGGTTGCACCCCTGGATTTCCATTGGTCATTTGCCCGTCTTTTAATCCCATTTCAAACATCCGCATAGAATCGGTCATATCAGATTCTTCTTTCTGAGAGATATTATGCATGGCGTCGCGAGATGTTGCACTACCCAAATGAGTTAAGCCAGTTCCAGTCACCCAAGTATGATATGGGTCGGGATGGGTGAGGGGAGGAAGTAACCGCTTATCTTTAACTATCTCCTGATAACTCACTTTATTTTTTGAAGTAAAACGTTCAACCATCTCACTAAGCACGTGCTGATTGTCCCAAGCGAGTTTAGCTAACTGATAGACACTACTGACCTCGTTGAGCACCGTAACTGAGTCTCGCTGAACTAAGCCCACGGCGGCGGTAGTATTAGACGTGAGGAATTGGATAAGTTTCATAAAGTACTGGTAAGGGTTGGCTATTTAGCTAATGTTAATCATTTAAATTTTACTGGCTATTTCTCTAATAATCTGACGGTAGGATTTGATACGATTGCTGCCGGGCGCACTTGGTCTCCTTCTCGGCGTAAATCGCCCAGATGCTGACGAGCGTAGTTAGCCATATGTTCTAGTTGTCGGATAATTTCTGGCTGATGTGCAGCAATATTATGCTGTTCCTGTCGATCGTCTTCCAAATTGTATAATTCGGCATTTCTACCCTCTTTAAATCCTGGATGATGAATACTCCGGTAGGTACTGTCTAACGCTAAGTGAAGCTTCCACTTCCCCGAGCGTACTGCCTGGAGTTGTTCTTTCTGGTAATAAAAAAAAGATGTATAGGGCGAAGAAGCATTTTCATCGAGAAATAGCGGTGCCAATGAAAATCCATCAATCACTCGGTCACTCGGTACCGAACTTTTCGTCCACTGAGCAATAGTAGGAAGAATATCCAGCGTGCTAGCCATTTCGGTAACTACTCGCCCGGCAGGAATAGTACCTTTCCACTGCACGATACAGGGTACTCGCATACCTCCTTCCCAAGTACTACCTTTCCATCCCCTTAGGTCGCCATTACTCCCACCCCAGCGAGAGGCTGCGCCGTTATCAGAAGTAAAAACTACCAGTGTGTTTTCTTCTAAACCTAGTTCTTTAAGCGTAGCTAAAATCTGTCCGGTAGACCAATCCAATTCTTCCACTGCATCACCGTAGATGCCATTAGCTGACTTTCCCCGAAAATCATCGCTGGCATGAAGCGGATTGTGGGTCATGGCGTGCGGAAGATAAATGAAGAAAGGTTTTTCGGCATGAGTTTGAATGAAATTAATTGCCTCTTGGGTGTAACGCCGTGTAATAGTATTCTGATCAACTGGAGCTTCTATTACGCGTTCATTTTGCATGAGTGGAAGAGGTACATAGTCCCGATCCATGTCGTTGCTGTAAGGAATTCCGAAGTAGGTATCAAACCCCTGACGAGTAGGTAGAAATTCTAACTGATCGCCCAGGTGCCACTTTCCAATACAAGCGGTAGCGTATCCTTGTTCTTTTAACAATTCAGCAATAGTAATTTCATTAGGGTTAAGGCCTTTTTTAGCTTTCGGAAAAAGAACTTGGGTACCTACACTATCGGGGTGCCGAGCGTTCACGTGCATATCAACCCGGCGCGGGTAGCACCCAGTCAGAAGGCTAGACCGGGAAGGGGTACACACACCACTTGTAACGTAGAAGTCGGTAAACAACGCACCATCGGCAGCCATCTTATCGAGGGCTGGGGTCCGATGAACCGAGGAGCCGTACACGCCCAAATCAGCGTATCCTAAGTCATCACAAAAAATAATAATGATGTTCGGCAAATCTGACTGAGCATCTGATTGGGTCACCGAAAGAATAAATAGCCCAATAATAAAAATTGCTGTCTTCATAAAACAATGATCCTAATTTGCGGTAGTAAGGTAGTACATTTTAGTAATTGATGTAAGTTGTATGACTTTAAAAGCGCAACAATGAATACCTACGACACTTTAGTAGAAGCTACCAATGATTTGCAAAAGCGGGGCTTCGAACACAATTTCAATTTAGAGTCTGACCGTCTGTACTGCGATAAGCTTGAAAAGTACTACCATCCCAAAGAGTTTACCATTAAGGAAGTGCACCGTTTTGAAGGAATGACGAACCCGAGCGACAACTCAGTAGTGTACGCACTAGAAACTAACAATGGTGACAAAGGAATGCTGGTAGATGCGTATGGTACCTACGCGGATTCACTTTCAGAAGAGATGCTTTCCAAACTGAAGGCGGGTTACCAGCAGTAGCACGTTTCTTTCTTGCGACTTAACGCAGGGGACTGTTCCCCTTACCGTGTACCAGCTTACTCTATCTATGGTGGATAGGGTGCTAAGCATGGTAGCGTTCAACTTGGTAGATACTTACTTTATTGAAAAGCTAGGTAAAAATGAGTTGGCCGCTTTGAGCTTTGCCTTCACAGTGATTATGGTAATTTTTAGTCTGGTGCAGAGAATTGGCATAGGAGCTATTGCTTTAATCTCTCAATCTCTTGGTAAAAATGATTTAGCTAAAGCGGCTCGAGAGACGACGAATAGCTTATTCTTAGCACTGATGCTAGTGGTTTAGTTCGTACTTATTGGACTATTACTATTGATCCGGTTCAGCCATAAACACCACCTCTCAAATGCTTCCTTTAGTTCTCGAGTACATAGAGATCTGGTATTTTACCACCTTATTCGTAAGTATATCTTTTGTAGGTAAAAGTGCTGCTTAAGCTACTGACAATATGCAAACTCCCAGATATATTATGGTGTTCGTAGAACTAATCGCCGCCGCAATAGATCCACTTTCGATATGTACTATGAATTACAAAGTATAGACTATTAGCGAATCGGGTCTTAATTTAGTTGTAATTATCATATGATCGCCTATCAACTATTTTAATCGTATTGTAATTGGCGAATTCATACTTAAGTAACCAGATGATAATAAGAGAAGAAATTATAAAAAAAAGTATAAATATTAATAAAACAGTACATTACGAAACTAATATTAATATTATACTTATAAGTGCTAGAATCAATTCTTAAGAACTATATAGGGTAAAATCCTGAATCAGGATGTAAAAATTTGGTAAGCGTTCCGCTATATAATAGTAGTACTACTATAAATAATACTGATGTAAGTAAATATCTCAATATGTCTATTTTACAAGTAGTTTATAAACTATGTTTGTGAAAGTACATTACAACTGCTCTCTCGCTTTGCAGTATTGTCCGATCGCTTTCTAATATTAATTCGTCGCTAGTATTACTCAAGTCAATCTACTAGTTAATTGTGTATAATATTATTGCTTTAAATAGGCAGTAGTGAACAATTGTGAAATCACACTTTACCAGTAAACTTTAAACTGTTAAGATTATGTTGAATTCTAGTATCTCTATGAAGGTTGTTCCTGTATTATCTACGTCCGAGTTAGACATCAATCCTTCAGACATTTATTCTCATAAGCCAATCGTTGTTGATATCAAATATCACTACTCCATATTACGCGGACAAACTGTCGGTTGAGTTAATAAGGTACATTCAAATTGCACGTAATTACATCTAAATTACTGTTGGTTGAGTAAAAAAGAAGATGTTATAAAGCGACCGATTATCTGCTTTGCTAAGTTGCTTCCGCTATTTCATAGCCCAATAAGTCACTACTTATTGGTGATGCGATCAAACTACATTAAAGTTAAGCATGTGAACACCGGTCGCTAGCAAGAATACTTATCCAAGATTTTAATGTATGAGTATTTTAATAGGACTGCTTTAGCCGTTCGCATTCACTAAAGATTAAAATGAATATAACGGTATAATGTATTTTTCTAAATTTTGGTATATAGTCTAACTTTATTCATTAATCCTTACGCAAGTAAAGAATTACTTTTTGTTGAAGATATACTTCACAAATTTCAAGAAAAGTGACAGTAACTACAATGTAAAGATAAAAAATAAGCTCTTTAAATGTTGCAGAAAGCATGATTTAAAAAATTTATATAAATTTTA
>NZ_JBARYM010000040.1:0-4283 GCF_049647865.1 Tunicatimonas sp.
AGCCCCTACTATGTCTTTCTTAGTAAAGGTCTTATAATAATTAGAGACGTTGCTGCCCAGCTAAATAAGGATCAACTTCCTGACGGGGAAGCATTTAGTCAACTTCTTAGGGAGAATGAAGAAATGCTCATTCAACTTACGACCTACCAGGATGCTCTCTCGCGATTGGGTTTAGTATTTGATTCTTCAAAGGATAGCTCTCATTAATTCTCTAAGAAGTAAGTAAACCCTCCCTATCCAACTACCTGCTAAGTATTCGCCACCCAGATTTGCATAAGTCCATTAAAGTAGATTTGCTGAACTTAAGTAGAGGAAGTATAGGATCAAGAGAGTAATATCTGGTTTGCATTAGACGGACTACTCAATAAAACTAACTATTAAATTTTTAGAGCTTTTAAAAGGCACTAAACAAAATGAGCACTAAATTAAGGTGAACAAGATCGCTGGAAACCACGGCTTCTTAGTCAAATATTGACCCGTTAACATCTTCATAATTGGTTACTAAACTATATGACAAAAACGGGGTTATATTCAAAACATGCATTACAAGAATTTCAAAATATTGTTTGACTTTCACAAGATCAATACTGTTGTATGAAGTATAGTTGAAACTGATGGAACAAGATCAATTTTTTAATCTAACTCGCTTAAGAAAGGGGCACGAGCCTTTCTTCCGGGCGGTATATGATCACTACCATCAGCGCATTTATGGTTTCTCTCTGAAGTTTACTCATTCGGCGGAAGATGTTCAAGAAGTAGTATAAAACACTTTCTATAAACTTTGGCAACATCGCGATCAAATCAATTCCACCCGACCGTTAGCATCTTATCTCTACCAGATTGCAAAGAATGAGAATCTAAAATATCTTCCGAAGGCATCGCAAAATCAGGCCTTGCGGGATCAACTGTACCAGCGAATGAATTCTTCAGTTCCTACTGCCGAGTAAGAAATTATTCTAGCCGAGTACACTAGTATCGCTTAACAAGCTATTGCCCTACTTCCTCCTAAGCGAAAAATTGATGTATGAACTGTCGCACCAGCAGGGAAAAAACCGCTCGCGAGATTGCCAATTACATGGGCATCACCCCTCAGACTGTACGCCAACAGTTAACGCAAGCCCTATATTTTATAAAATCTACCTTAAGTAACTTATCATAATTCATACAAATTCACTTTTTCACTACTCTGAATAATGCTTGATTAGCCCCCTCTATCTTTAATAAATAAATGGCTGGTGGATACGCGGACAGATCAATAGTGCTTTCGGATGCGTCTAAAGTTTTGATTAAGACCTTTTTGCCCCAGGAGTTGATGATCACCAGTCTTCTCTCCTTCAATACTTCCGAATCATTAATCTTCACGGTGAGTTTCTCTATTACAGGATTAGGGTAAATTGAATATGCTTTCCTCAATTGTTCCTTATTAACCACTGACAAAGGCTTAATAGCAAGCTCCACTGTAATATTAGCGTACGCTACGTTAGCCCCATCACCTACTGCCACCGTAAAATTATAAGTTTCTGAATCTGCTTGATTCAAGATACTTTCGTCTTCTAAATGTATTTCTCCGGTTGTTGGATCAACCGAAAATTTGTTTGTACTGTCATCAACAAATTGAAAGAAGTGCTGATCGTTATCTGAATCAGAGACTTGAACTTTTCCTACAAAAGTGCTATCTAAACTTTCTTTTGAAATTGTAAAGGTTTGATCGTTCACCACGGGAGGAATATCATCGGCGATCGCTTTGAAGAAATAAGCTTTTCCACTTTGTCCTACCTGTCCTTTTTGACTAACGCTTCCCTGTGAGGCACCAATAAGGACTGCATCACTATTAAGGGCAACCGCAATGCCAAATAGATCATTTTCGGAGCGTTCGGTCGCTATTATCTGGTTCACCCCAGTCATATCTTTCCATCCACCTGATGGTTTTGTGAATGTATAGACGTTTCCTCTATCAGGTGAGCCTACCAAAGCGTATTTGTCAGAAATAGCTACCCAATTATCATTTTCAAAATGCAAATGTCCTCTGTAAGTAGTAGATAGTTCAGCAACCTGCGTCCATCCACTTTCAGTTTTTTCAAATACATATGCCCCTTTATCTGCTGAACCAACTAATATCGTATTACCTGAAATATCTACTGCATCTCCAAAACTATGCGAACTGTCTTGAATCTTTAGCTTTGCGGTTTCTCTCCATACGGTTCCTTCTTTTTCAAAAACATAAGCAGCATGGTTCCCGGTGCTAGGGTCACCCACCACCGCAATATTCCCTTCCATAGCTATTGAGGAGCCAAATTCAATTTCTCCATCACTCGCTACTAGTTTAGTTTTCTTTACCCAGCTACTATCACCTTTCTCAAATACATATACTACCGGATTAGAGATGCTGTCTCGTGCGGCACTGACCATGGCAGTATTGCCATATAAAGCTACTGCTTGACCAAAACGATTTGTGCCAGGCGATCTTTCGCCAGAAACCATCTTGGCAGTTTGAACCCATCCAGTATCGGTTTCACTAAATATGTAGGCAGTACCATCGGAAGAACGGCCTCCAAAATAGCTGCTAGCACCAATTAGAACAGATTATTTGTAGATACTTACAGCGCTTCCAAACCGATGGCCATCGATCTGAAAAAACCTTTCTGGCACAAGCTTAGTCTGTTTTACCAATTGATCTCCTTCTATTCTGTATACGTAAGCCGCCCCTGATTTTTTTCCGGATGTATTCTCATCTGGCGCGCCTATTACTGCAATTTTATCACTTAACGCCACACCCCTACCAAACTTATGCGCTCCTGCAACTAAGGGGTAATCACTGATATCTACTTTCTGAATGCGTACGTCATGCCAATTTAGGGGATGTCTTTCCAGAAAATGAACCGATCCGTTCTCTCCTGGTCCATCAAAGGGAGCACCAGTAATGATATTGTTTCCTGACATAGCTACCGCAAAATTATGCGCGTAAGAATAGGCAGTATCAACCTGGATTTTTTTAACTTCTTTCCATTCATTCTCTTCTTTTTCGTACAAATAAGCACCCCCTCCTGAACCCCACGAGCCGATAGCAATAGCTCCTCCAGCAATGGAAACCGAATGACCAAAGACCTGTGTACGACCAACATCAGAAGCGTCTAGGCGTGCGGTTTGCTTCCAAGCACTTCCATCTTTTTCAAAAACAAATGCGGCCCCGGCCCGCCAGCTACTGTCAGAATTGTAAGGAGTTCCTACAACTGCTACATCGTTAGCAATAGAAACACAGCTACTAGGACGTGTTACTACGTAATCAGACGAGAATGGAACGGGCAATTTAGCAGACTGTTTCCATCCGTTTTCCGTGGGATCAAACACATAGGCAGCATCGCTGTTCATTGCTGCAACAAGCAGATAATCTGGTGAGATAGCTACTGCGTGACCAAATCGTTCTTCCTCTACCGGCTCTTCTGGCGTCAGTTTTTGTGACAATACCCATGTACCGTCTTTTTTTTTGAAAATATAAGCAGCACCAGCATTATCATCGCTACCGTGGGCCCCTATAACGAGTGTATCACCGTATATTCCTACGGAACGCCCAAACCGCTGACTGTTTTCCTTCTCAGGCAGCGCTACCTTATCCGGAATTGTCCATTGGTCTTGCTCATAATAAACGTACACCAAGCTATCACTGTAGCACCCTACTGCTATAGTACCACCTGATATACCTACTGAAGCACCAAAAAGATTGTTCTCACCATTTTGTAGCGTACTTATTAATTTCCAGGTTGTCTCATCCTTTCGGTAGATACCAACGATACCATCAGATTCTTTATACTCTGGAGAACCAACTACGGCTAAATCGCCATCTATTGCCACAGAGAAACCCATCCAGTTCCCCAGTCCGTGATTAAACTCAGAAACGAGTTGGTTTCCTTCTACCCAGCGCTGAGCGTGCCCGCTGGAAACACACACTAGCATGATGCACCCTAAAATTAAAGACTTCTGCATACCTTCTATTATCAATTGATCACAGCATAAATCTATTGTTGCCTGACTGGAAATACTGTACGTTTTTCCTCAAAATGCAACACTGTACTAAAAGGGCTCTGTTGCAAAAAATTTAATTGGATTGCCAAGGATTCCATTTCTTTATATGCGGATAACCCCACTATGGCTGTATATTGATATTTGAAAGAATAACGTAAGCAAACTCCCGGTCTGGTAGAGACATTCAACGTGGCAAATAACTAAATTACATACAGGCTGGAATTCTGGTAGATTTGAATTTGTCTGAAGCCTCTGACCATCAT
>NZ_JBARYM010000041.1:0-1931 GCF_049647865.1 Tunicatimonas sp.
GTATTTGATTGAATGAGAACTTAGCAGAACGGAAAGATGAACTTACTTCCTGTTCCAAATAATACTAATTTCAAATTGAAGATACCAAATTACAAATTGATAAATGTTTGATTATCAAATACTTAAATAATTTGTGATTTATGATGGTATAAAATTCGCATCAGCAGGCAAACACCTTTTTTGGTTTTGCCTACCTCTAATGAGATAGCAAAACGAGCGGTTTTACTAATTAATATTGATGCGTTTGTTGATGAAAACTTCCAGATGAAGTCTAGTTAATAGGTGGGTCTACTTTATACTTTTAAAATTAATTTTCTTGCGAAAATCAAACTATAATCTTAAAAATTTACATCGTTAGTTCGTCAGTTGTTAGGATATCGTTATATTTAACACATTTTCTAACTAAACCTAGTACTATGTTCACCAGATCAGTCTTTTGGATTGGAGTTTTACTTCTTTCCGCCACCTGTATTTTTTCCAGTTGCCAATCCAGCAAGGTAGCCTACGGGAATAAGCATTATTTCAAGCAACAGCCCCGGGTAGCCCAACAACAGCCAACCCTACAACCATCGGAAGTACCCGACAAGCTAGAATCACTTAGTCTGGCCGATGAGGAGCTATTAGCATCCATCAAGCCTGAATTAGAGCAGTATAAGAGTACTGAGAAACTGATGGCCGATGCCACCCAAAAATTAACCAAAAAACTACATAAGAGTGGTAATTCTCAACTAGCCGAGCGCATAGAGGGAATATCAGATTTGGCTGTATCGGCTAAAGATGAATCATTGACCCGCCGAGAATCTAAAAACAAACGCAAAGAAATCCGCCGCGAAATTCGCTCGCTTGCTAAGGATCTAAAAGCCTCGCCAAACTCAGAGACTATTTTTGATGACTTAGATCCTTACTTAAGAAAAGCTATTTTGTTCTGGATACTTGGCCTTATACTTACTATTCTAGCAGTTGCTTTGTCAGGTGCTGGTGGTGTTGGAGTAATATTTAGTATACTATCGGGAATATCCTGGCTAGTTGGCTCAATATTCTTTATACTGTGGCTTGTTGAAGAACTGGATTAAGCTCTACATATTAGATTAAACAAAGAAAAAGCGCATTTAATAAATGCGCTTTTTTAATTTATTCGTACGAGTGTTCTATTACATTCCTACGGTAAGCCCTACGGTCCACACTGATAACGCTCCGTATCCTAGTTCAGAGTATACTCCGAAGCGTTCGTTCAGCATATAACGCCCACCGAGTATTGTACCAAAATCTACCCCAGTACGGTTGCCGAAAGAATCCTGAAAATCGCGGTTATCAATGTTATACGAGATAACCTCAGCTCCCAATACTACAGTAATGTATAAGTCAAGCTTATCTTCATTCAAACCTAAGTCCAAAGCTTCATTGGCTAGAGCCACGTAATGAAACGAGCCACGTATCCCCGCACCAATGGCGGTAGAACTCCACCCATTTCCAATACCGTAGCGGCCTATTCCGCCGTACACTCCGGCACTGAAGTACTCGTGAAATCCAATTTCGTAGCTAGCATTGAGTGAAGCTCCTATTCCACCGTACCCGTACCAGCTGTAGCGGTTATAATTATTATACCGGTTAATGGTTCGCCCTAATCCTATTCCAATGTTCAGAATGTTGGTGCCTTTATCGTAGGCTAATCCTCCTCCTCTATCACCACCATCTACCCGAACGGTGCTCTGGGCTTGGGCTGTGAAGCCAAAAATGGTTAATAGGCAAATGATTGTGCATAGTTTTTTCATGGTTTAATTGGTTTTGGTTTGTTAAATAAAATGTTTTATTAGTTAATAAAAGAAGAGGGGTTTTAGCTCCTCTCCGTTTTAGTTTAAGGAAGGTTGGTCTCTCCCGCGTTGTCTGAGAAAGTGTTATTGGCATCAATTACTTCTTGATTAGTGGTCAAG
>NZ_JBARYM010000042.1:0-2318 GCF_049647865.1 Tunicatimonas sp.
ACCATCACCCGCGCTGCTTCACGGTGTGGATGGCTGGCGGCGGAGTGAAATCCGGCTTCAGCTACGGCGAAACCGATGAATTTGGCTACAATATCACTAAAGATCCAGTGCATGTCCACGACTTTCAGGCTACGCTACTGCATCTAATGGGCATCGACCACGAACGACTTACCTTCAAGCATCAAGGTCGGCGATTCCGGCTAACCGACGTGCACGGGCACGTGGTGAAGGATGTTATTGCGTAGGCTAAATTGTATTGTCAATACTTTGAAAAATTACTATATTAAACAACGCTTGAATTAAGAAGAAGAAAGCAGAATGATGTCATTCCTAAGGCTACTTATCCGTACTTATCCACTATTATTCAAGGTTTGCCTGGTTAGCGCACTGTTCATTCGCTGCGGCTCCGATAAGCCAGCGGAGATCGTAGAAGCCGAACAGAAATTGCCGGAGGTGATCGACTTTAACTTCCACGTTAAACCCATTCTCTCCGACCGCTGCTACGCTTGCCATGGTCCGGATAAAGAAAATCAAGAGGCGGACTTACGACTAGATCTGGCTGAAGAAGCTTACGCAGTGCTAGCATCCGACCAAGGAAGAGCGATTGTACCCGGAAAACTCAATCATAGCGAAGTGTACCGACGTATTATTTCTGATGATCCGGAAGAGATGATGCCCCCGCCGGAGTCGCATCTAAAACTTACGGTGGAGGAGAAGGCTATTCTTATTAAGTGGATAGAGCAGGGAGCTGAGTACAAACCCCACTGGGCGTTTATCCAACCGGAAAAGATTGAGCCACCCACTACCGAAAACGAAAGCTGGACGGTTTCACCCGTTGACCATTTTGTGTTAGACCGACTGGAACGTGAAGGTTTGACCCCGGCCCCGGAAGCGGAAAAAGAAACCCTCATTCGACGACTAAGCTTTGATTTGACCGGACTTCCCCCCACGCTGGAAGAAGTTGACCAGTTTGTGGCGGATAGTTCGCCTGATGCTTACGAGAAATTGGTGGATCGGCTACTACAGTCTCCGGCCTACGGCGAGCGCATGGCGACGAACTGGATGGACGTAGCCCGCTACGCCGATAGCGACGGCTATTTGGATGATAAACACCGCGACTTTTCCCCCTGGCGCGACTGGGTAATTAAAGCCTTCAACGAGAACATGCCCTACGACCAGTTTGCTACCTGGCAACTGGCCGGAGACTTAATTCCTAATCCTACTCAGGAAAGTGTGCTGGCCACTGCCTTTAACCGGCTGCACAAAAAGAATTCGGAGGCGGGAATTGTATTTGAAGAATACCGTCAGGAATACGTGGCCGATCGGGTGGCTACCCTGGGGCAAGCGTTTATGGGACTCTCGCTGGAGTGCGCTCGCTGCCACGACCATAAGTACGATCCGATTTCGCAGGAGGATTTTTATAAAGTATCGGGCTTCTTCAATAGCACCCAAGAGATTGGCACTCCGGTGTACGGCCCGGACCAAACCCCCGGCCCTTCGTTGCTACTTTCTAGTGAAGAGCAGGAAAATATCATTGATTTTGTCAGTGAGAAGATCGATAAGCTGGAGACGAAGCTAGATCAACAAAAGACTTCGCCCGGAAAATCCTACGAAAACTGGACGGCGAATAACGCACTGACCGAATCCAGCTTGCAACGACAGATCAATAAAGACTTAGTAGCTCACTATCCGTTCGATAACGTGACTGAGAAATCTACTTCACCTAACCTAGTAGACCGTCGTAAACCGGCTCAGTTGAGAGATCCGATTATTAAAGAAGGTAAGAAAGGTAACGCGTTCTTCGTCAGCGACTACAACGCCGTAAGTTTGGGCGAGAAAGTGGGCTGGTACGAGCGGACTGAACCCTTCTCGGTTTCGCTCTGGCTTTACCCGGATACAGTTTACAAAGAAGTGGGAGTATTTTATCACTGCGAAGATTTACGACTAGGTTACAAGGGCTACTCCCTTCATCTGGCCGATAATCATCTACAGTTTATTATGGCCCACTCCTGGCCGTACAATAGCCTGCAACTTACTACGCAAACTGCTTTACCTTCCAAAGAATGGTCGCTGGTGACAATCACCTACGATGGGTCTAGCCAGGCCGAGGGCGTTAAACTCTACGTGAACGGACAGCCTACTTCGGTCAATGTTGACCAGGATAATCTGTACAAAGGCATTCTCTTCGAAGAAGATATTCATACCTACGGCTTTCACGGGTTTACTTTGGGTCAGCGTACGCATATTATTCCGTTTAAAGACGGGGGAATTGATGAAATTAAGATTTACGACCGGGCGCTAACCGGCTTAGAAGTGCT
>NZ_JBARYM010000043.1:0-2800 GCF_049647865.1 Tunicatimonas sp.
CACTATCGACGCTGGAGAACGGGGCGTTCTATTTAAGCCTTTCGCCGGTGGTCTTCAGAAAGACAAAGTATTTGAGCCAGGCTTCGTAGTAAAAGCCCCCTGGAACGAGATGCATGTCTATAATGTGCGCGAACAGAACGTAGAAGAAACCATGGACGTGCTGGATAAAAGCGGGCTAAGTATTGCGGTAGACGTTTCTCTCCGCTATCACCCTCAGTACAATTCGGTAGGTCTTCTGCATGAGAATTTTGGCAAAGACTATCGGCAACAACTGATTATTCCCGAAGTGCGCTCTACGGTACGTCGGGTGATGGGTCGCTACACTGCCGAAGAGATATACTCTACCAAGCGGGCTGAAGTAGAAGACGCTATCATCAAAGAAACCGAAGAGATTCTGCAAAGCGACGCGAACAATGTTCAGATGCGAGCTTTGCTGATTCGCTCGATCAATCTACCCGATCAGATCCGAAACGCCATCGAATCGAAGCTACAGCAGGAGCAGGAAGCCCTAGCGTACCAATTCCGACTGGAACGAGAAAAGAGTGAAGCCGAACGTAAACGTATCGCGGCGGAAGGTGAAGCGGCGGCCAACAAAATTATTAATAGTAGTCTGACTGATGAATTGCTAAAGATGCGGGGCATTGAGGCAACTACCCGGCTTTCTGAGTCAAGTAACAGCAAAGTAGTAGTAATTGGGGGTGGCGAAGGTGGATTACCTTTAATTCTTGGCAACAATTAAGCTACTAAAAGATTAATATCGTATAAAAGCACCAATTATCAATTCCCTAACAAAATTAACTTATGGCGGACAATACTGCGGAATTAAAAATAGAAGATAAATCTTACGAGCTACCCATTGTTGAAGGCTCAGAAAAAGAGAAGGCGGTTGATATTAGTAAGCTTCGTGGGAAAAGCGGGTACATTACTATTGATCCCGGATTTAAAAATACTGGATCTACTACTAGTTCTATCACCTTTTTAGACGGAGAAGAAGGCATTTTACGCTACCGGGGTTACTCTATTGAGGAACTTACTTCTAAGTCATCCTTTCTGGAAGTAGCTTACTTACTAATTAATGGTGAGCTTCCCTCGGCCGACGAGTTTTCTTCGTTCAAAGAAAAGATTACGCACCATACCATGGTGCACGAAGACTACAAAAAAATTCTGGATGGATTTCCTTCCCGGGCTCACCCAATGGGAGTACTGTCCTCGCTGGTATGCTCGCTGACGGCTTTTTACCCCGAATCGCTGGACCCCAACCGCTCTTCGGAGGAGGTAAAGTTGAGCATCATCCGTATCATTGCTAAGCTACCTACGTTTGCCGCTTGGGCGTATAAGCATAAAATTGGCCACCCGGTCAACTACCCCGACAACCGTCAGGATTACTGTAGCAATTTTTTGAAGATGATGTTTGCCCTTCCGGCAGAGACTTACGAAGTTGATCCGGTAGTAAGCGACGCGCTAGACAAGTTACTGATTCTGCACGCTGACCACGAGCAGAACTGCTCTACTTCTACCGTTCGGATTGTAGGTTCTTCTCAAGCCAGTTTATACGCTTCCATCTCAGCGGGAATAAATGCCCTATGGGGGCCATTGCACGGAGGAGCGAATATGGCGGTGATTGAAATGCTGGAGAACATGAAAAAGGATGGTGGCGATGTGAAGAAGTACTTAGATAAAGCCAAAGATAAGGAAGATCCGTTCCGCCTCATGGGCTTTGGCCACCGAGTGTATAAAAACTTTGACCCTCGGGCCCGAATCATCAAGAAGAATGCCGATGAAGTATTATCTGGATTGGGAGTGGATGATCCGGTACTGGATATTGCTAAAGGCTTAGAAGAAGCAGCCCTCAATGACGACTACTTCAAAGAGCGCAAGCTGTACCCGAACGTAGACTTCTACTCGGGAATTATCTACCGCGCAATGGGTATCCCTACCGATATGTTTACCGTGATGTTTGCTCTCGGACGACTACCCGGCTGGATTGCCCAGTGGAAAGAAATGCGCGAAAACAAAGAACCTATCGGTCGTCCCCGACAGATCTACACTGGTCACAACGAGCGAAAGATAGAAAGATAGTACTTGGTGTTATAGTGCGAAGTGTTACAGTGTTATAGTTGTTTTTCAGAATTAGACCATATACTTAAAAATGAAGCTATAGGTTTAAGGCTATAACACCATAACACCAAGTACTATAACACTATCATTGCACAATAAAACCGAAGTAAATTCTTTTTACTACTAGAGTGATATTCATTCTGATGATTTTTTTGTATCTTCGGTAGATTAAATAGTGGATTATGCGATTAGTTAGTTTGTTTTTACTTGCTTTCGTAGCAGTACTTGCTGCTTGCAATAATGAAGGCGAAGAGAGTTCTATCTATTCCGGACGAGAAACCCAGTATACCTTGCTAGAGGGTTCTTATTTGGAGACTACTACTTCCGGAACAATTACTATAAAGGAGCGAACCGATAAGTCCGTAGAGATTCAATTGTCAATGGATGGAACGCTCAACGATGCTGTACATCCAGTACATTTGCACTACGGTAGCCTTCAAGATGATGGTTTGGTAGCTGAGTTCCTAAATAACCTGGAAGATACTGGCAACAACCGTAGTCAAAGTATTACCCATCTTACCCAGCTACCAGATGGCACTTCGGTAACGTTCGATGAGTTCTTGGGTATGGATGGCAGTATTAAAGTGCACTTTGAGGAAGAAGGAGCATTGAAAAATATAATTCTTGGGGCCACCAATATTGGGGCTAATTATCGTATGGGCGATGTTGGATCGCTTAAGGA
>NZ_JBARYM010000044.1:0-3356 GCF_049647865.1 Tunicatimonas sp.
GCATCTAGGAGCTGCATTGCCTACCCCCCCGTATCCGCTAGATACCCACTACCCCTGGCAATCTGACGAGGTAGTTGTGGGGGGACGAATAGCCTTTGAAGAGGGTTCTGTAAGTGTTCCTCAGGGTCCCGGGCTGGGGGTAGAGCTTAATAGCGACGCATTAGATAAGCTCCACCAAAATTTTATCAAGTGCGCCCTCACCCATCGTAACGACGAAGTAGAAATGCAGAAAGTACAGCCCGGCTGGAAATTTCAAGCTACTCGGTGGTAGGCTCCATGTACTGAGCACAGTTAGTAATGAACAACGACACCGTCTGAGAAGAGAAGTCGCATTTGGTTTTATATTCTAACCTTACTACTTCACCACTTAGGGGAAGAAGTTTCCAAGCCAGGTGACCCTCAACTAGGCGGTAGTTACAATTTAACCACAAGCTGATGCGTTTGGTGATGGAGATGCTTAAGATAGGTCAATCAGCGGGTGTTATGTAAAGGGCATAAGGAGGAAATAACCTGATTAAAGTAGATGCTAACAGTTCATGTTGTTTAACGATACTTTGCTATATTATCACTTAGACTATCGATAGATACCTGCTCGGAATTGGTAATTATTGAGTACAAATGACAATAAACACTTACAAACGTTTAACTAGCTTGCTAAAATTATGCGAAGTGCTATAAAGAAGATTAATTCTATCGTATTATTACCGTCAAATCAATCAAAAACAATACAGGTACATGATAAATAAACGCACCGGTGCGTTTATCTGGTTGTTGTGGCGCATTAAAAAGCATTATAGATGTTCAATAGATTAACAAATAAGAAAAAGGGACAGAGAGAAGAGGAATTGCCTCAAGACCATGATGGCTTACCTAATTCTCATACTCCTTATGGGCTTTGTCCAAGGTGTGACAAGCAATCTAGTTTTGATATTTTAGGCTCTCTACCTGCAACTTTTGATTCTGGATATATTTTAAGTCAAGATGGTCAAAACAAAAGGACATTAATTGACCAAGTGACTTCTATGGAGTGTCGTAATTGCCATCAACCAGTTATTGTTATAGAGCAGGAGTATATAGGTGATTCACCATCTAATAAAAAGCATTCTGGTGGATTGATAAATTATCGAGGGCTGTTTTGGTGGCCAATCCAAGGAATGAATCCATCATCTGATATTCCAGAGGAGATTCAAAGAATACTACAAGAAGCAAAAATTACCTTTTCAGCACAGTGTTACAGAGCGTCTGCCGTGATGTCAAGACGAACATTGGAAGCCATTACAGTGGATAAAGGAGAAACTGAGGGTGTTTTAGCGAAGAGAATTAAGAATCTGATTAATGAAGGAATCTTAGATAAAAACCTTGGGGACTGGGCAACAGAAATTAGATTGATTGGAAATTCTGGCGCTCATTTTGACCCAATCAATAATAAAGAATATTACGGTTGCTTTTATAAGGGAATGAAAAAAGGCTGTCCACTGTCGATAGTTTATGCTAACACTAGACAGTTTAACGAACAGCCGTTCCACGGTGGCCCCACTCAATTTAATGCCATTACGGGCTTAAACCAACAAGAGTTTATAATTTTATTGTATCATTTTGCCCCCCTCGAGGAAGAATACTATCGCCACCATGATTTAAAGGGGGAGGCTCGCAAGAGCGTGCGCTATGACGAGCGCAGCGACAACAGCCTACCCGGATCGGCCAATAAGCTACTGTTCATGTTGAGCTACATAAAGGAAAATCCAAATCAGGCTTATCATGGGGCTGTGTTCGGAATGAGCCAAGGAAATCAGTTCCACTGCGGGTCAGCCTATGGGTTAGGCAGCTCTCGCCCCTACTAGAAGAGGCTTTGAGGCGAATGGAAAAACTACCTCAACGGTCAGCAGATCAATTGTATTACGTCCTCAATAAGTGCCTTACTACGGCTTTACTAATAGACGTGGCTGAACGTCGGATCGGCCGCTCAGCCGACTACCAAGTACAAAAAGAACACTATAGTCGTAAGAAAGGCACCCATACGCTAAAGAATTTGGTGATTACTACTCTTACACAGGAAGTGCTTTATCTGGGGGAAACCTTTGAAGGCCGGGTACATGATAAAAAGATGTATGACCAAGCCGAATTGAAGTTTCCTGAACAAGACCAGAGCTTATGGGCCGACTTAGGCTTTCTGGGAATTGAGGCGGAACATGCGGCAGTCATCCTACCTGAAAAGAAGCCGAAGGGCAAAGAACTGACGAACTACCAAAAGGAACTAAACGGACTTATTGCTAGCATTCGGGTCACCGTAGAACACGCGATTGCGGGTATCAAACGAGTCAAAATTATACGCAATCAAATCCGTTTACATGGCTGGCAGGTAAGAGATCGCATGATGGCTGTTGCTTGCGGACTGCATAATATTCGTTGTCAGCGATGGGCGGCATAAACAACTAACCGTAATAATCTTTAATGTCGAAAAGGAAGATGCGAATCAGATAATTTTATTTATTGAGGAGTTGATAAAATACGTCTATATAATGCCAGCAGAGATTGCACGACGTAGAAAAAAATAACGATATGAAGAAATATTCAATACTTGTTGTTTTTGTATTATTTACATCTCTTGTATTTGGACAAGCAGAAGGTGAATCAATAGATTCATCAATTAAAATTTTATACTCTTTAATTGGTGGTTTTATTGGTGGTATCTTAGGCGTAATTGGAACAATTTTATCTTCCTATTATGGACCTAGACAACTAGAAAATTGGAGAATGGAACAAAAGGAGAAGAAATATAACCAACCTCGAAAGACTTTATTAAAGCAAATGTTAAATGATAAACGGTTTCCTGATGGAAGACGTTTATCGACTCTGTCTAGAGTATCAGGAACAGATCTTGAAGAATGCTGAAGCTTACTAATTGATATTGATGCAAGAGGGATTACTTTAAGAGATGATTTCGGTAATGATATTGAAGGTTGGGTTTTGATAGCAAATCGACCTTTGGATGAAGAATAACGACGCCACAACAATGTGTATAGTGCATAAGGGTTTCAGAGGTTTTCGGGCGTATTTACTCGCATTAAATTTGGGTGGTAACTTGATTGGTTTAAAGCTCGCAATCCCTTACGCACCATACATTCACCGTTAAGCGTAATCCAAAGGTAAAAAATGCCGTATATTAAAGTATGAAAGTACAATTACAATATTTGAACGATCAAGAAGGCAACCTAATGGCAGTTCAGATACCAATTAGCGAATGGAAAAAGCTTGAAAAACGAATTGAGAAGTACGAGCAAGCTTTTCAAGTGAAAGACGATTTGACAGCAGCTTTTGAAGAAGTAAAACAGACGAAAGCTGGCAAGATTCCCAAA
>NZ_JBARYM010000045.1:0-1835 GCF_049647865.1 Tunicatimonas sp.
GAGCCGAAACAATGCTCGCTGCTTATGAGCAGTGGGCTGAGCGAACGGGCGCTATTTCTACGGAAGAGGCCCTAGCTATGCCCCTGAATCAGCAAGACCGCTACTTTTATGAAGGTGAAAAAGAACCCAATACACTAAACAAATGACTACTTACGCGTGGGGTCAACTCTGAGCGAACGGACTTTTGGAGTGATCTTCTGCGTAGTTGCTATGAACTGTTAGCTAAGGAAGAGTGAAAACAGTAAGCTTCTAATGAACTATCAAAATGAGAGCCAATATTAACCGCACAAAACTTAAAGGCTTGAACATAGGCATACTTTAACACTACAACCCATGAACACTTTAACACCTGAATAATCTAACTTTTTTCGGCTTTCATAAACTCTCTTAGAAATTTTTGCGTTCGGAGGTTGAAATAATTGCAAATAACACTAGATTTGCATTCTATTTTTCTGGAAGGCGGATGTGGCGAAATTGGTAGACGCACTAGACTTAGGATCTAGCGCCGCGAGGCATGGGGGTTCGAGTCCCTCCATCCGCACATCTTTCTGCAGCCCTCTTCTCATTAACCCATTATTGAGAAGAGGGTTTTTGTTTAATACAAAACCATATAGCATTGGACATTACACTTGATAAAAAAGAAAATAACGAAGCTACGCTCAACATTCGCCTCTTACCGGGCGACTATGAACCCAAAATTGAGCAAAAAGTAAAGCAGTACCGTAAGCAGGTTAACTTGAAGGGCTTTCGTCCGGGTAAAGTTCCGGCCGGAGTTATTAAAAGAATGTACGGGAAAGCAATTAAGGTTGAAGAGATCAATGAACTACTTGCTCAATCGGTACCCAGCTACATTCAAGAGAACGACCTCAAAGTAGTAGGTGAACCGATCCCCGACCTAAGCGAAGCTGAAAATATTGATTGGGAAAATCAGAGTGAGTTTTCTTTTAGCTACGATCTTGGCCTCGTCAACGATTTTTCGTACGATCTATCTGACCAAGTAACGGTGAATAAGCATACGATCGGTCTTTCCGATGAAACTATTGATGAGTCTATCGACAACTTGCGTAATAGATTCAGCACCAGCGAAGAGGTAGATGAAAGCCAAGCGGAAGATACCCTAAAAGGTACCATTCAATTAGATTCGGATACTACTCATGAAACCGAACTTAATACGAGTATGGTGCCCGAAGAAAAACGGGAGCAGTTTACTGGCTTAAAAGCTGGTGACTCGGTAACCTTTGATATTCGCGCAGTTTTTCCCGAAGATACTGATGTAGCCTTTTTGTTAGGCAAGCAGCACGATGAAGTGGCTGATGTAGAAGGTGATTTCACGTTTACCGTATCGGAAATTACTCGCCCGGTTCCGGCTGAAGTCAATCAGGAGTTTTTTGATCAGATTTTTGGAAAAGATGCGGTAAGTACCGAAGAAGAGTTTCGTGAGAAGGTTCAAGAGAATATTAAGGAAAACTACGAGCGCGAGAGCGATGCTTTACTATCTCGCAGTATTCGGAACCACTACATTAACCAAACAGATATTCAACTACCCGAAGAGTTTCTCAAGCGGTGGATTCTATCGCGTCAGGATGAGGAGATAAGTGAAGAGCAAATCAACGAGCAGTTCGGTGATTACCTTCAAGACTTGAAGTGGAGTTTAATCAGCGAGAAAATCGCTAAGGATGAAGAGGTTCAAGCCAATCATGAGGAAGTGAAAAATAAAGCTCGGGAACTGGTATTATCTCAGTTTGGCATGCAAGGCTCACAATTTGGCAACGACGAACGTTTTGACCCGATTGTAGATAATTACCTCAAAGGTGAAAATGGCAACAATTATATGC
>NZ_JBARYM010000046.1:0-2164 GCF_049647865.1 Tunicatimonas sp.
GTATAAAGTAACCGTAGCTGGAGCCGATTACCCGCTGGATAAACCATTTTTTGTGCTGGCCACGCAAAACCCGATTGAGCAGGAAGGAACCTATCCCCTACCCGAAGCCCAGCTCGACCGCTTTATGTTCGATATTCAGCTCACCTACCCTAGCTACGAGTCGGAGGTAGACATTGTGAAAGCCACTACCACTGACTCTGACTACGAGGTGCAAAAAGTAATTACCGGCGAGCAAATTGTAGAGTATCAGCATCTGGTACGCCGTGTTCCTATTGCCGATAATGTAGTAGAGTATGCTGTAGGGTTAGTCAATAAAACCCGGCCGCATTCAGCCAAAGCCAGTGAGGTAGCTAATAATTTTCTGGAGTGGGGAGCGGGACCTCGAGCTTCGCAGTACTTAGTTTTAGCGGCTAAATGTAATGCGCTACTTAATCAGAAGTACTCTCCCGACATTGAAGACGTGCAAGCGGTAGCCAAGCCTATTCTGCGTCACCGCATTGTCCGTAACTTTAAAGCCGAAGCCGAAGGCATGACGGTGGATAAGATTGTGGAGGAGTTGCTTTAAAACTAGTGCATCTAAGATGCTATCCACTTTAGGTGGTATATGCCCTTAGGTAGCTTCTTGCTTAGCGTATGATACAGAATGACAAGATAGGCCTGTACTCAAAAGTGACCTGAACCACAGAAAATTTTTATTTCGTTAGAGATACGATAACGGTCTATGCAGCCTTCGGGCCGGGCTTGATGGCCCTGATCTTTCGAGCATCAGCAGGCTGACTTAAGGAAACCGAACTTCTAATCTAACAATTCACCCGCCTGGCGGGGGCCGCCCCGTGGCTGCATGGTGTTGGGCGCTGGCTTTTCACTTCTTCCAAATCAGATCAATATTATAGTCTTTGAAAACGCCATCTTTTGACATTACTGTTAATCCTTCGCTTCTTGCCTGGGCAATAATTAACCGATCGAACGGATCACGATGATGGAAATCCAGCGTCGTGTTGGTCAATATGTGATTTGCTGTAATAGGCAAGATTGTTAATCCACTCTGATCAATGAGTTCGAATATTTTCTTGAGGTCTGCTTTTAAATCTAACTTTCCCAAAGAATACTTAATTCCCATCTCCCAGAGAGAAGCAACGCTAACGAAGCATGTATTGGTGGCGTCTTCTATCAACGCTTTCACATTAGTAGGCAGTGTTTTATCTTCAGTGATGAACCAAATGGCGGTATGAGTATCTAGGAGTAAATTCATTCCATATACTCTTTGAAGTCATCAAGGGGTTCATCAAAGTCTTTCCTCATCCGGATGAGTCCTTTGGCTAGTCCGGCTTTCCTGGATGTCTTGACTTCACCTTTTCCTTGAACTTTAGATTTGAGAAAATCAACATAGTTACCTACCTCATCTTTCAAATCGTTGGGTAGGGTCACTAATTTTGTGTAGATGTCAATATCAGTCATAAGACTAAGATAAATATTTTTTCTGTATTTCAGCTTGCAACGACCGAAGCGAGCTGCTGTACCGGTTTGTTTGCGTTTTTTTATTTGTTTAACAATATTGTTACCTGGAGCAACAAGCGTACTAATTCATTTTTGCTAGGCTTGGGGCTGTGCTTTGTCGGGCTCAGTTTCTTCTTCAATTTCAAGTTCATAATATTTCAGCATTATCCACCTTAAATATGCCAGCATCAAAATTATCAATCCTATTGCAAAAAGATAAATGAACCAGTTTGTACCTTCCATTTCTAATTCAGTATTTTCAGGATTAGATTTATTGTACCAAACTGGAATTGACTGTTTATTAGTTTGAGCAATCATTAAATTTTGTTCAGCTTCTTCAATTAATCTTAAACCTTGCTCACGTATAATTTCAAAAATCTCTTCATCTACATCAAAAGAGTAGTAAACTTTAAAAAAGTATTCAGGTTCATTTTCTCTAATTCGTTCCTGAATTTTGGTAAACGCAGTCGGTGTAGCTTTAGTCTCCACCCAATCAGTTGCCAAAATCTTGGCGCACTTATATGTCAGAATTGGTAAGGCAATTAGCAATATCAAACTATTAAAGCTTTGAATAGGTAGAAATTGAGAGACTTTTACAATTCTTTTTAATTGCTCAGTGAATTTCAAAATTCTTTTTTTTATTTTTTAATTGAGCCCAACGACCAGT
>NZ_JBARYM010000047.1:0-3645 GCF_049647865.1 Tunicatimonas sp.
TAAGCTCTATTCTCTCGTGCTTAGATTTCAGTTTTCTGTTTGCCTAAAAAACTTAACCTACTCGGTTTACCTTTGGCAGTTTCAAAACACTAATACATATAACTACCACTAACCACTACGCTACCGCCTTATGCTCTCCACCCTTACGCTAGCCGATGAAAGCAAACGCTCCATACAGATTGCTCAGTCGTTAGCCAAAGAATACCAGAATGCCCAGTTTACCCCGGCTCACTTGTTGCATGCCTTGTTGCATAAGGATGTCGGGTTGCGCGAGTTGCTAGAATCCCTGGATCAGGACATTCCTTACCTGCAAGAGTGGGCCGAAGTACGTATTGAAAACCTTTCCAAAAATACCCGCATTCCCGAAGAACCCCCCGGCGATGCCAAGGTCTCATCCGTTATTGATGAAGCTGATCTAGTACGGCTCAAACTCAACGAAGAAGATATTAGTCCGCTGGCAATCTTAGCTGCCCTGTGCAAACCCAACATTGCTTTTAACCGAGATCAACTAAAAACCTTCCCGCTCACCGCGGATGATCTACTTGCTACTGCGGTAGCCGAAGAAGCCATACAGGAAGCTATTTCCCCGGCTGCTGGGGCGAAGCCGGGGAAAGCCGCCCCGAGCAAGACCAAAGCCCTATTTAAGTACTGTAATGACAAAACTTCGCTGGCGCGAGAAGGCAAGATTGACCCCATTATTGGCCGCGACCGTGAAACCCGCATGATGGTAGAAATACTGGGGCGGCGCACCAAACCGAATGTACTGATTGTAGGCGAACCCGGTGTCGGTAAAACCGCTCTAGTCGATGGCTTTGCTTTAGATATCGTGAATGGAAAAGTACCGGCCTACCTAGCTTCGGCGGTGCTATTTGAACTGGACCTAGGCTCACTGGTTGCTGGCGCTTCCTACAAAGGCGAAGTAGAAGACCGGCTGAAGAATATCATTAAAGAAGTTAAAACCTTTGAGAAAGCCATTCTCTTTATTGACGAGTTGCATCTGATGCTCGATAGCACTGGCCCGGTAGGCAGCGGAGCCGCGAACTTGCTCAAGCCCGAACTGGCTCGGGGCGAGATCACCGTCATTGGGGCCACCACCAACGAAGAGTACCGCAAGTACATTGAAAAGGAAGAAGCTTTCAACCGTCGTTTTGAAGTGCTGCGGGTAGCTGAACCCGATGTAACTGTGGCTGAACGCATGGTACAAACGCTGGTGCCGCTCTACGAACAGCACCATGCCATCGCAGTAGGGGAAGGAACCCCGCGGGAAGCCGTACAATTGGCCAAACGCTACATCAAAGACCGCCGGCTGCCCGATTCGGCCATTGACCTGCTGGATCGGACGATGGCTGCCATCCGCATGGCCGATGAAACCTCGGAGAGAGAACTACAGCAACTGGCTGAGAAATTGAAAGCCTCCGCTACTGAAGCCGTGAACGATACACTGGCCGAGCTACGCTGGTTCCACCGCGAACTAAAAGACAAGATCAGTCCGATTCTGTTCAGCCAATTAGAAGATGATACGGATGAGTCAGTGTTAGATACGACCGAAGTGCTACGGGATTATTTGCAATCCACCATTGACCGGCTACTAAAGCTCACCGGCAACAAGAAAGGCAGCGTAGAGAAAGCGGATGTAGCGGCCGTAGTGGCCCACAAAACAGGGATTCCACTAGGGAAAATCCAGACCCAAGAGCGCGAGAAGCTCTTAAACATGGAAGCGCATCTGAAGCAGCGCGTCATCGGGCAAGATCAGGCGATTAAAGTGATCTCGGATGCGGTGCTGGAATCGCGCTCAGGACTGACCAAGCCCGGTCAGCCAATCGGTTCGTTTTTCTTTATGGGTCCGACCGGTACGGGCAAGACTGAACTCGCTAAATCACTGGCCGAGTTTCTGTTCAACGATGAGTCTACGTTGCTGCGCTTTGATATGTCGGAGTTTAAGGAAGAGCACTCAGCGGCGGTGTTGTTGGGGGCCCCAGCGGGGTACGTAGGCTACGAAGAGGGCGGCATTCTAGTGAATAAGATCCGGGAGAAGCCTTACGCGGTAGTGCTGTTTGATGAGATTGAAAAAGCCCATGCGTCGGTATTTGATATCTTCTTGCAGATTATGGACGAAGGCAAGCTACACGACCGACTAGGCAAAGAAGGCGACTTCTCTAACGCCGTCGTGCTATTTACGTCCAACATCGGTAGTCAGTATATTATGGATACCTTTGCCGAAGGCGAGTTACCTACTTCCCAGCAGATGATGGAACGGATGCAAGGCCAATTTCGACCCGAGTTTTTGGCGCGGGTGACCGAGATGGTGCCCTTCGCCCCCATCCAGGAAGAAAACGTGGTGAAGATCTTTGACATTCATCTGAAGAAACTATTGGCACTGCTGGATAAGCAAGGCATTACGCTGAACATCTCAGACAAAGCCAAGCAGCAGTTAGCACTGTCGGGCTACACCCCCGAGTACGGGGCACGGCCACTGACCGGGGTGATCCGCAACCAGTTACGCCGCCCCATCTCTAAGCTCATCATTGCCGGAAGTGTGAAGAAAGGCTCGATGATTAGCTTGGATATGGATGAAAATGAAGAATTACACTGGGAGTATAAGTAAGTTAGGTTACATTTTATAATAAATTTTTACCAATAGTAAATATTTCCCTATCCTATGAGTGCAATAAGAAACGTGCAATTTGTGTATGACGATCTATGTAAAAACCCGCAAAGGATAGTAGTTAATGCTAAAAATTGTGTAAAAATATGGAATATCTTCGATCAGAGAACCGTCAACGAATCACATTTCACTAATGTGAAGCCCAAAGCTTTAATGCAAGCTTCCCTAACAGGAGCAATAGATGCAAGTAATGCAATGGGATACGTAGAAGCCCTTTTTCGCAATGCTTACAAACCCACAGCTACTATGAAGGGTATAATTAAAGCTGTAATTAAAGAGGCAATAAAACAATACCTTAAGAACGGCAAAAGAGAACCAGAGGAACTCTACCGTACTGTAATTGGAGCTATTCGCTGGGCTCATAAGCCTAGATTTGATTCTATTCGTCAAAATATAGATTTAAATTAGTCATTAAATTACAATATACTTTCTAACCTATGAATGAAGTAGAAATTGGCGGTCAGTTAGTACCGCAACAATCGTTTGAAGCGATTACACAGATCTCATCCAACCGCACGCTACTAGTGCAGAAGTTGAGTTCACGGCCCACTAAGCCGGAACCTATCACGGGCTTAAAAACGGTCAACGAAGTCTTTGACCACTTCAAGCCTACTGCAAAAGTAGAGTTTGAGAATGCCGATGGTGCTCCGGTTAATGAAGAGCTAAAGTTCGCTAACCTGGCAGATTTTACGAAAACAGGCATTGTTGAGCAGAGTGATTTCCTAAAAGACTTGAACGCGCAGCAAGACAGCTACCATAAATTTATGAAGCAGTTGAAGTCTAACAAAATTCTCAAATCAGCCCTTCAGAATCCTGAAGCCAAGCAGGCGTACTTGCAGGCTCTACAGGCTATGATACAGGAGATTGAACAAGCCGATCAGTAACTATTTACCGTTCCACAGCGGCCCTTTACCCTTTACCCTTTACCAACCTACGTAACCCTATACTCCCATGGCAGAAGAAAAAGCACAAGCTGCGCA
>NZ_JBARYM010000048.1:0-6002 GCF_049647865.1 Tunicatimonas sp.
GTTGCCATACTAAGGCCAATAGCTACTGCGTAAATAATGGTGAGCACTGATTCGGTAAGGCCTACCGTAGCTACCGCAGTTGTGCTTACTTTACCAACAAAGAAGATATCAACTACCGCGAATAGCGACTCCATCACCATTTCCAGAATCATTGGAACCGACAACAGAAATATGGCCCGACGAATGCTACCGGAGATGAAGTTTGTTTCTGAACCGCTTAGCGCGATACGGAGATTTTTATATAAGTGTTTAATATAGCGGATATACTGAGCCATGCGTGAGAATAATGAAAATGCCAATAAATAATTATTGAGAAAGAATGGGCGATGATGCCCTACTCACACTACTAAAGAAATGTAGTGATAACCCTATCCGAGATTGGCGGGAATGTAAGACACAATGATGGCTCGTATCATTTTCATAATGGCACGAAGGTAAGCAGTAATAACTGAAAATTGCAAATTAGAAGTTAATAATCAGCAATTTACAAATCTCTCTTTATATTCTTTCGGCAATATCGTTGAATAGAGAGCTAAGAATAGCCATAATGATACTAAAGGCTAAAGCCCACCAAAAGTTGCTCACTGCAAATCCAGCGATTAATGCGTCGGTTAATAAAATAATGATTGCGTTGATGACCAGCAGAAATAATCCTAACGAGAGAACGGTGATAGGAATAGTAAGAATGACTAAAATTGGCTTAAGAAAAGTGTTAAACAAAGCCAGAATAACGGCAACAATTAAAGCTGCCCAAAAGCTCGCTACACTGACACCGGGTAACAGATAAGCGGTAATCATAACGGCAATGGCTGATAACAACCACTTTACAATGAGTGACATAGGGATAAGTAATGTTTGGTCAATTAGTCAGAGTAACTTTACGAATAATTGATATAAAGGGTTTAGATAGTTGAGGGCTAATTGATTCTGTTATTGCTCCATTGTTTCGCTCTCGTTGGGTTATATTTAATGCATCCAGTCCTATCCAATAATGGTCATCTTTCTGAGGCTATCTTAACGCTGTAGGCACATTATCCTATTTAGCAGTACTATCCGATACTAATATTGATCCAATACTGCGATTTTGATGAATGGGCACTGAATCTATTCCCCCCTTAGAAAAAGGTGGTAAGGGGAATTTATCATGGAAGCCTCGCTATGAAAGCGCGCCAATCAACTGATATTGGTAGATTAGCCCGTATTTTACGTAAACTTCATAATTACTTATTCACTTACGATAAAACACTCGACAAATCAGCTATTAATACCTGCCTTCTGCCGTCAGGAGCACCGTTGAAACAAACCTGCTGATAATCGTGGCTCCAGACTGGGTGGGCATCTAGTTTGCTTGGCCCCCATGAGCGAGAGATCTTGTAAGGTAATTTGGTAAAGATTGTACAAATTGTTCGTTCTTGTTGTGTTCGCAAGTCCAACAACCGAATAGGTACTTCTCCATCAGCTGTTGCGAAATCCTTCTCCATTGGGTAAGCATCCGCTAGCAAATAGCGGTTATCAGGTGTAACACTAGGGTGACCGCTACCCATATGTTCTATACTCAGCATTTTGAAATCGCTACCATCTATTTTAAATTGGCAGAACCTTAGAGTATTATCGCCCAGCCAGGCGGGGGTTAGATTCATAATAATATGTTTACTATCGGGATGCCAGGTAGGATGGTGGCCGCCCAAGGCCCAACGCTCTCGGGAAACTACCTCTTTTATATTTTTACCATCCCGGTCGCAAGTTAGAAGAACTGGATTCCGGGCGCTTTTTTTGGTTTCGGGTAAGAAAGGATAACGTAGTACCAGCATAATACGCTCCCCATCGGGACTGTATTTGGTATGAAAAAAGTAGAAGGTGCCGTTTTGGTAGAAGTCAGGGTCAGACAAATGGGAGGCAGCCTTCTCTATGCTTACGAGTAGTCTCTTTTGATTGGTTTTAGCGTCGGTGACCCACAGTCCTTCGTCAGCCGCTGCTCCGGGAGGCAACCGTTCAAAACTATCTCTGTTGGCAGAAGCGGCTGGTGGCCCATAGGAGTATTGTGTAACGTTGAGATACTCTAAGGTAGGCCCAATAATAGTTTGACGTTCAGCATCTAAATCGTACTGAGGTCCCAATAGAGCTAGCGTCTCTTCAGTTTCCAGATCAATACGAACGCCTACCGCGTGCTGCTGATCAATTACATCGTTGGTGTAAATATAGCGATCAATGGTTCCCCAGTGAAGATTGGCTCCTAACTGATACCCCCAACTTTGAGTGGTGTACACCGTACGAATACTTCGCTCCTGTAAATCAATGATACAAACGTCAGCCTTATCACCTAATACCGTAATTTTGTCCTGATACGGCATTCGGGTCACAGCTAAGTAACGCCCTGAAGGACTCCAGGGGCAAACATCGTAATAGGTATTGGTATAGAAACCATCGGGAGGGGTTACTTGCCAAATTTCTCCTAGGGTTTTACCGGGCCGATAGGGGCGAAAACGATAGCTGCGAGGGCGGGAAAATTTATTATGACACAGCCAAGCCCCGGGAACAGTAACCATAGCGGTCATCCCGGCGGAAGTAGTAGATAGAAATCTTCTTCGGTTCATACTCGCTAATTAAAAACTCCAGTCAATAGATGCGCTTTCGGCTACATTATTCTGAATAACATGCAACCGTAATAATCCCGATAACAGGTCGCCCACTCCTAATTTTGCTTCGTAGTAAGGATCGTCCTTCTGCCGGACAAATAACCCATCTTGCCACAAATGTTCGATAGCCGTATCGGCGTACTGCTGCGCTTTTTCGAGGTACTCTTTATTTTCGGTAAGTTCGTAGCCATCTAAGTTAGCTTGTATGGCTTCTCCGATGTTCTGAGCGGTAAATGATTCTGGTACAGGTTGACTGTTTGAAACTGCTAAGGCTTTCTCTACCACGGCAATCAACCTATCAGTAGATTCTTGTTTACTCATGTAGGCAGCTACTCTTCCTAACGTTAGCAGGCTAGATGAGCCGTAGCCCTTCTTCCAGGGAGTGGCCCACTGGGAATTCTCTAATGGAGAGCCGTCCAGGTTAAGGGCACTGTAGTATTGTTGTTGTTCTTCGTTCCAGCCATGGCGATCGTAGGCTTTTAGTAACGTTATTGCTTGTTGCTTCATTTCCGAGTTATCGTTAACCTCACCTGCTTTGTAGAGCCAATACGTGTATAACGCCGTGTTGCTGAGGCTAGCATCTTTTCCTCCGCCGTTCGGAGAGAAATGATACAGGCAACCAAAGACCAAATCAGTCCGGCGGTCACGTAGCTTCCAATATAGCGAGCCAATTTGCCAGCTTTTTTCTAGGTAACTTTCATTACCGGTCTGTTGATACAGAAACCCAAACGAGTACGCGTAAAGTGCTGCATGCTTGATCCAGGGCATAACTTCTTGCTGGTATTCTACGCTGTTCCATACGGCATGCCGATTAAACAAGTGCGTTTGTACATCCGGGCCATTAAAATGATACTTCAGTCCTTCAATAGCCCGACGGGTACGGGTCGAGTCAATTGCGTATAGACGAGTCCAGGGCGGTGTCCAGGCAATCAGTTCGTGAGGCATTCGGAAGCCAGGTCTAAAATTGATAAGCCTATCTTCAGCTACTGATACCGTATCGGTGAAAAAACTATAGTACAGATGCTCGCCCCATCCAAATAGCCCCGTTTCCGGATGTTGAGCCCGTTCTAAAAACGCTTCAGAATAGTCATGGGCTGCCTGCTGATACTGATCATCTCCGGTCACTTCCGTTAGCTGGTCAAAGACTGCCAGCGTAACTACATCATGGTAATAATTAGCCCCACCTACCGATCGGTCATGAGGGCGCACTCCTTCGGTAGGGGGCACGCCCCGGATGGGAACAGTACGGTCGCGCGTATCAATGACCCCCGCCCACATGGGGGTAGTGACAGGCCCATAAGCATCTAGCCCCACCGATAGCAACGTATCAGCAAAGGTTTGCACGTAATGCAGGTAGTTTGGTTGAGAGGATTGCCCTAGAACCCATGAAGTTTTAGATAAGATTAGCGAGAGAAGAATAATTGTTCTGGTAAGTGAACACATTGGATTTATCTTCATAAAAGATGTTGGTTATTAAAATTGTGTAGTACGGTTCTTTGTTGTTATAAGCTATTTTAGATCAGTTAATACTCATCCGATAATTTTTGAAATATCAATCATATATATTTGCCGTTGCCCGTTCTGGTGAGTAGAGTCAAATACGATCTTTCGACCGTCCACACTGTACCGCGGGTGCAAATCACAGCGCCATTCACCCTGTATTTCGGGTGGCTCAAAGAACTGTCCTAAGATAACTTTTTTTCCTGTAGGCACACGGTACAGATACAATGTTTGCTTGCGATTTTGCTTATCGGGGTACGTATCATTCAGTATCCATTCGTTATTGGTACCCGGCAAATAGGTTTGGTGGCCGTTCTCAGTCATCACTCCCTCTCCTACCCACTCTACTTGTCGGGTTTGATCTTTAAATAAAAAGAAGCCCCGGCTTTCAAGGTAGTTGGTCCAGGCTAATACGTGCTCAGGATCACGCCAGATGAAGTGGGATGTTTTGCCTGACTGATCTAATTCATAAATATTATCTCCGTTCACATCTGCCGTATACATTCGGGTAGTGTAGTTACCTCGCACGTATTTAGCGTACGCATCTGGTTCTGCTTTCATTTCCGGGGTAAGGGAAAAGTCGCGGTAGCGGTTCAGAAAAATAAAGCGTTTACTATCCGGGCTTACTAGCAAATGATTAAAGTAGTGCCATTTGTCCGCTACTGACTGGCCACGGTGGGGCATTTGAGCTATATGGTTTAGTGAAACCACCAGTTCACTTTCTCCGGTCGCCAGATCCATTCGGTAAATCCCACCTTTTTCGGGTGCTTTTTGATCCACAAACGGATCAGAACCTCCTTTGTAACCGTAGCCTAAGCGCATATTATCAATGCGAGCAAAGTCGGCACACATAGCAAATTTGCCATCAGGACTCACCGTATAAATTGCGCGAGGCAACGTCCGAACCTTTTTGGTTTTAACGTTCAGCAGACGGGTAATGTATTGTTCTCCATCGCGATCAGACGTGATGCGATCATTCCAAAGAATCTCTTCGCTACTTCCGGGCACCCACTGTAACATACAGCCTTGCTGCCAGCCCCAGGCGCGACTTTCGCCCACTTCAATCCATCGGGGCTGACCCTCGGCATTGTCACTCTGTAAATCAACCATGCCAATAGTTAAAACATCATCCGCGGTTGGTGATCGGCCACTGAAATCGACTTGCATACCAAGTGCGTAGCGACCATCGGCACTAATTTGCTGCTTATCGTAGTAACCAAACCAGTGTTCTTCGGGTCCGGAAGTAAGCTGGATGACTGGTAAATCCTCGTTAAACTCAAACCAAGGTGAGGCAGAAAGATGATTAAACCCTGTGGGGATTAGCATGCCGCCTATTCCGGCAAAGAATTGCTGCTTTAAAAAATTTCGTCTTTTCATTCGTATCTGATTTATTTGAAACTCCGATTCAACTCATGATATGGCGGACAATAACTACGTCACAGGAAGCGTAGAAGTTGATATGGCCTAAGCTTCCGTAACCTCCGTAAGGTTGATTCAGCATTCGAGCGTACTTAAAATAATTGTAGACCTACTCCAACACTTTAGTTGCGTTCACCGACGGAAAGCTCCTCAGGAGCCTGAACACAGGAGGAAATAAAGCGGTTAAGCTCCCTTGCCCTAAGATACCACTGGTTCGTCTTCGATTCATCTGGAGGGGGGGATAGGTAGAGGAAGATAATCTTGATACACCATCATCCACTCGTGCAACACTTCTTTAAGTTGCTGTTCCACGTCTGCGTATTTTGGATCACCACTCAGATTATCAAACTCATCGGGGTCTTGTTGCAGATCGTAGAGTTCAAACATACTACGGGGTTCGGCAAAGAAGGCTTGTTTGTACTTTGGGGCTAAGACACCTTGTTGTTC
>NZ_JBARYM010000049.1:0-4314 GCF_049647865.1 Tunicatimonas sp.
CTTAAACTCAATAGCATCTACCGAAGTAATTGGATCGCCCACCAACGTAATTTTATTCCCCGGCTCTACGTATTCACTAAAATTAGTTCGCTCCATCGTCGCTGAGTCAGCCTGCATCCAGTCCTGAACCAAACTTCCAAATACTTGCCGATAATCGTACTGATGCTTAATATTGTTGCGGTTTAGATCATTCAAATCGGGATTTTTCCCAATGACCCCTGGTTTTACATTTCTACCGAAAACAAACATTGGGGCAGCAGTTCCGTGATCAGTACCGTAACTACCGTTTGATTTTGCCCGTCGGCCAAATTCCGACATAGTCACCGTCATCACCCTATTCTCTAAACCTAAAAACTTTAAGTCTTCCTGAAAGGCTTTCATCGCTTCAGAGATATGATAAAGCTTAGCAGCGTGAACGCCCATAGAAGCATCGTACTCTTCTACTTGAGAGGCGTGAGTATCAAACCCCCCAATACGAGCTAAGAACACTTTAGTTTGAATCCCACCGCTCAGCAACCGGGCAATCATCTGCAACTGAGGAGCTAAACCATTACGAACGGCATTAGCTGGTGCGCTCAATGGATATCTTTCAGGATATTGCACTCCCGGACTATTATTCCCCTTTTCGTATAATTCCCGCAAACGTCCAGCGTATTGATTGGATTTTTTTTCTATATCTAAGATCCACTGAAGTTCATGACCGTAAAAAGTTTCCGCAACCGATGCGGGTGGATCTACTCCTACACTATTAATCAAATTATAAAATTGACTGGGATTATTGATAGCAATCGAGGTTGGGATACCATTGTCTCGATGAAAACCTAACGATACTGAGTTTCCTACTTCAATTCCCAGTGGGTCGGGCATTCCGTCATTAGGATAATTGTCCGGATAACCGGGAAATTGTTGATCTAAGTAGCGACCAATCCATCCCGAATCTTTGTACTCATCGTAATCTCCGCCCATAAACCATATGTCTCGGCTTCGGAAATGAGAACCATTGATATTGTCGTAAGCTACCGACTGTACGATGGCCATTTTTCCTTGGTCATACAGCTCCTTCATTCCGTACATATCAGGATGTAAACCAATCTGTTGCTCATCAGGTAGTGTACTATCTAAGGAAATTACTCCGCGTTTCCCTTTATCGGCAATAGCGATGTTGGGCCGTAAATCATAGTACCGGGCGTAATTATTTATCGGAATCAGGGTATTCAGTCCATCGTTTCCTCCGTGCAACTGAATAATTACTAGCACTCGATCATTAGCACTACTAGCGACTAATGACTGAAGTGGGCTGTTCTGAGCCATTGCCTGAAGAGAAAGGCCATTTAACATTAAGGCTCCGCCAGTGGCAGCTACCGGGGCTTTTTTAAGAAATAATCGTCGGTTCATATGCTAAGAGAGTTGAAATTCTGGTGATTGTAGAATAGTATTGAATAATTTTTCTAATTGAACTCTAACGGCTGAGTCATCGCCACTACTTTCGTAGTTTTGCCACTCAAACTTCCAGTTAATCTCAGAAAGATCATCTAGTAATATAGCTTTCAAAAAGAAGTCAAATCGTTCTTCACTAATATCTTCGGGTAGCAAATAGTCTACTAGTTCGCGTACTAGTTTTGTGGCATCAGAAGGGTCGCTAATATGACCAGGATTGGTAACGTATGTCATTACATCCAGCTTCACTAATTCGTTTCCGTCACGATCTTGAATACCTTCAATGAGCTTTTTTGCGTATTCGTATCGTCGAGCTAAGTAGTTAGAACTAATCCAGTTACGATGAAACGTAGGACTTTGATGATACGCTGTATAACCTGCCACCTCAAACGGTTGGTAGAAGTACATACCCTGGTCTGAAAGTGGTGATAACACTCCGTGGTGAAGCGTACTATAAAAATTGCTCAAATCACCTAGGTAATCGGGTAGTGGCACTTCAAAGAAGCGATGAATACCAACAATCAAATCCAACGGCGACTTTATGAGAGCTCCTAAATGATCATCTTCCTGTTCAGCGTTATCTTCATCGTAAAAATGCTGACTAGTAAACAGTGCTTCTAGTACTGGCTTCAGTTCATAATCATTTTGTTGCATGATGGTTGCCAGCGGAGTGATAATGTTCTGCTCTACTTCTTCGCTAATTTCGTAATAGACAAAAAAGCGATACAGTTTACGGCAAATATGCTGAGCGGTAGCTACCTGCTCAAATACTATTTCTACCAACTGATTAATTTCATCAATCGCTGCTTCGGCGGTAGCTGAGTTTCCTACCATTTCAATTGGAGCAATTGTCGCTCCCTGAAAGGCAGCACTAAGCGTTTTGGTAGAACTATCGTGCTGATTAGCTAATCCTTGGTCGTTGGTTCGCACCCTTGCTTGGGAAACATTTAGCTCAGGATTAATATTGGTAAACTCTTGATCAATATCGAAGCCAGAGAAAACCTTGGCTGCCTCTACAACATCTTGCTCAGTGAAAGTAGTATAATTGTCCGGGCCAACCTGGGGTCCTTTTCCAATAGAATATAACTCAAAGAATTCTCGAGCGTAGTTTTCGTTAGGATTTCCTTTACGATTGAGCTGCCCGTCTAAGTGGCGCATCATCGCATTATCTAAACAGATACACTTAGTTAGTTCTTTAAAATTACCTAAGGCGAACTGGTCAAATAAGCGAATCTGGTAGTATATTGGTGGGGCATATCGAAGTCGGCTTGAGATGGTCGTAAAATGCGTATGCAGAAAAAAGCTACTCTTAGGAGCAATACAAGTGTCTGATTTTATAAAGGAATCAATCCACCAAGCTTTGGTCTGATCAATTAAGTCATCTCTTCCACTATTAACATCAGTTGGTTTTGGATTTACCCAGCTCGTTCCAGTGACTGGATCGCGGGGTGCCTCTCGTTCCGCTAGTAAAGCAAAAAGCTGACTTACTGCCTCAGTGGAAGTTAGTTGAGCAAATTGGTCAATCTGTGACTTAGTGCCGCCGAAAGTAGCTCGTCGTAGCAAATGAGCCGCCCGTTTAACACCTAAGGCTTGAGTATATGGAGAAAGTGAAGCCATAAAACGTTATTTTCACTTTCTTATTCAAATTTGATACTTAAATCACTATAAATTTTTATTCTTTTTATAAAAAAAGTACATTTTTAGTTTAACGAAGAGCAGATGCCTACTCTTTATCAGAAAGAATAATACTTTTTACAAAAGTAGCTCCTCATATATAGATGTCTTTCTCTTTTTGAAATATTTAATACTCATAATGATTACCCCACAGTTGTTTCAGCCGTTTTCTTAATTCATTCTCCCGAGCATTGTGGCCGGGTTGATAAAATATAGTTTTTGATAGCGCATCAGGCAAAAATTCTTGCACTACAAACTTCTGATCGTAATCGTGAGCGTATTTGTAGTTTTTCCCGTAGTCTAACGACTTCATTAGTCTGACTGACTAGCTCTTATAGAGTCCTATCAATAATGTAGTTTTACAAAAAAAGGGAATGGGTGATTACGACTGAATAATTAAGGAGAATATTGAAGCTATCCTAATTGCTCTAGGAAACAAGCTGCTAGGTTTTGATATAAAAAACTCTGTGCCAATTACTGAAAAACTCCAGACAACTATTGAGCGTGAACCAGATTTTTTAAAAAAAGTAACATTGAAGGATAACAGTTCCATTATCCTGCATTTGGAATTTCAACGAAATGATGAGCCGGAGATGGTTTATCGGATGGCTGAATATCGAGCAATTATTCAGAGAAAGTATCTAGTACCTGTGCGACAGTATGTAATATACTTAGGCACTGAAATGCCAAAGATGACAACCCAACTTCCTCCCAACGAGCACATTACCGGTTTTGAGCTCAAAAATATTCATAGTATGCCTATCGATCAGGTATTGAAATCGGATATACCAGAAGAAATCATTTTGGCTATTCTAACTGATTACCGCTCAAGTGATGCAGAAGAAGTTATCACCAAGATCATCCAAAAGTTAAAAGGGGTAGCTGCTAACGAAGCAGCTTTCAAAAAAAGTCTTCAACAATTGGTAACTCTAAGCCGTATAAGGAAATTAGAAGAACAAACTGAAAAACAAATAAGAGCTATGCCTATCACTTACAATATTGAGACAGATTATCTTTACAATAAGGGCATTGAAAACAAAACGATAGCAGTTGTTCGTAGAATGCTGAAAGATGAAAATCTCACTGTCCAGCAGATAGCTAATTTTGCTGACACTACTACCGAGTTCGTTCGTAAAGTTCAAAGTGAAATGTCTAGAATGTAGCCAAGGCAAACGGCTATTCAATACTCATAATGATTACCCC
>NZ_JBARYM010000050.1:0-2274 GCF_049647865.1 Tunicatimonas sp.
AAAACAGGCAGCAATAGAGCGGACAGCCCTATGAATATATAGTTGAGGAGTAGTATATAAAGCAGGGGCATTCTGTTGGGATGCTCCTGCTTTTAAATAAATAGTAAACCCTAAAAACTAACGAACCATGAACCGGAATACCCTTACCCCACCCGCCAGTACTACGAGTGATACTACCACAGGAAACGTTCATTTCAACCGTATTGACCAACTAGTACGAACTATTCAACAGAACCGAAGGCATCTTCCTATTCGTCAGATTATCAAAAAGCTGTACCAAGACTTGGGAGAAGGCTTTCTGTATGATACGGTACAGGGGCACGGCTGGCGGAAGCCCCTTGGTTACGCCGGCGACTTTCTGATGATCGATAAAATTTATACCCGCTACACGTCCAACCAACCAATTGCAGACCTTTGGCTACGAGATGTTGAGACCTACATCTTATGAACTATTTCTTCACCACCAAACCTTTATTAACCAAAAAAACGATGTCTCAAGTAAAAATATACGGCCTTCGTCTCGCCGTTGAACCCATTCGTCAGGTTTTATCCGATACTATTCACGACTGTATGGTAGAGTGTCTCAAGATTCCTACTGATAAGAGGTTCCACCGATTTATCTTACTCAATAAAGAAGATTTCATCTACCCTGAATCTCGCTCGGAGTACTACCTCATAATTGAAGTACTCATGATCGCGGGAAGAAGTGAATCTACTAAGAAACAACTCATCAAAAGTCTATTCACCCAAATTACCGAGCGGGTGGGTATTGCTAATGAGAATGTGGAGATCTGCCTTATTGAAAGTCCTGCCGTAAACTGGGGCTTTCGGGGCATGACTGGCGACGAAGCATCTCTGCCTTACTCCACCAGTATCTAATCAGGCCAGGAACCAGTATCAGAAGAAGAACAGTTCGTTGACAATCTCTGCCTACTGCCCACCAGTGCAGTAAGCGCCCTAACTCAGTGGGCAGTGTATCCACTTTGATGGTAACTTTACCGAACTTTTTAAAACCTTTCCTCCCCTAAAAAACGAAGAAATGTTATCCGATTTGTTTGAGAAAGGCATCGCGATAGCTTAAGCCAATGGGCAAAGCTTGCCCTTTAATTGTTACCTCGTGCTGGTTATATGCGTCTATGTACGATAGCGCTACGGTAAATGACCGATGAATCCTGACGAAACGCTGGGGTAATAGCTGTTTGGTGAACGTGCCAATATTTCCTTTGACCACGATTTGCTTATCCTGCATATGAATCCGAACGTAATCTTTTAGGCTCTCAACATATACTATATCGTTGAGTACCACTTTGTGACGAGTTCGGTTGACATTACAAAATATATGTTCTGAACTCTCATCTGGTACAATACTGCTGGTAGACATTCTCTCACGATACCGATCAATCGCCCGCAGGAAGCGATCGAAGGAAATAGGTTTGAGTAAATAATCAATAATGTCCAGGTCGTAACCGTCTAGCGCATACTCTCGGTAAGCAGTCGTCAGAATAATCGAGGGTGGTTTACTGAGTGTTTTGATGAAATCAATTCCATTCAGAACGGGCATCTGGATGTCCAAGAAGATCAGGTCAACGGTTCTATCTTTTAGTAAATTAAATGCCTTCACGGCACTATGGCTGGTGCCAACGACCTCTAGCTGATCCACCATATTCGCGTATTTTTCCAATAGCTCAATGGCCGGTGGTTCATCGTCTACCAAAAGACATTTAATCTTACTCATGCTGCTAGCGGCGTAATCGAGAGCAATACTGAAAAAGAACACTCGAGATCATCGATGACCAGTTCGTGCTGGTCGGGATACACCAGATTGAGTTGCCTTTTGATATTGGTTAATCCAATGCCTGATTTATAAGCATCGTTGATACCGCCTGGGTACTGGCTCTTCGTGTTCCAGGCTTTGCAGAAAACGGCCGCGTTCTTCTCAGCTATTTCAATCTCAATCTTCGGAGAATCAATATCGCCACTGGCGCCGTGCTTGAACGCGTTTTCTACGATAGAGAGTAGGATCAGCGGTGAGATGAGAACCGACATATTTCCTTCTGTCTTAAAGTTCACACACAGTCGCTCTCCGTAGCGAATTTGTTCCAGCTTTAAGAAATGCTCAATGGTCTTCACTTCATCGCTGAGGAGTACCTCCTTATTTTGACTTTTGTACAACACGTAGTCCAGGATTCCGGATAGTTGCATAATCATGTGAGGGGCTCGGGGCGACTGATTGACTACAGATGAGTACAGGTTGTTGAGCGTATTGAAGAGGAA
>NZ_JBARYM010000051.1:0-1551 GCF_049647865.1 Tunicatimonas sp.
CATCTACATCGTAGGCATCGGGAAAATTAATGGGCACAATCAGGGGAGCATTCGTAGCTTTAACCTCGGCTAGTCGCTGGTATTCATTGCCACTGCCGCGAACAATGTACTGGTGGCCAAACTCATCGCCTAGTTGGTCGGCCCGAAGAATTTGTAACCAACCGGGAGCGTCAAATATCTGAGGCAGGTTTTGCAAGTCAATCCAAGCTTCTAGCGACTGGTCTACGTAGTCCGAATTCTTCTCTGATTGGTACCAGTTAGCGTCCAAGTAGGTTTGTCGCAGCAGAGCAATAAACCCCATTTTAGAAATAGGATAGTATTGTTGAGAACTTCCCTTCTCAAAAGAATAGTGAGCCGCCGCCTGCGACATAATTAGTGCCTCGTTGGCGGTTACGTCGGTGAGGCTTACCAGTGCCGAAGAGCCTCGGGCAATCCCGTCGGGCTTATTGGTCAGCACGGCACCGAAGCCTAACTCGCGGTAGACCTGAGCCTGCTCATCGTTAAGCGTGAAATCATCGGCCGCGTTGTACTGCGATTTAATAGCGTCATTCTGGCTGAAGGGACCTGCGGTTTGGGGCCCTAACTTTTCGGGAGCATTCCAGTTAAAGCCCGAGGGTTTGGGCACTTCCGATAAGCCGTAGTGGCTATACAGATCGATAAAGCTAGGGTAAATATACTTTCCTTGTAGATCAACGGTGCGGGTTCCGGCTGGAGCAGATACGTTGGAACCCACCGCTTTTATAACGCCATTTTCAACCAGCAGTGATGCGTTCTGCTGAGTAGTCTGATCATCGACAACTATCGTAGCGTTAGTAAACAGGTAGCGTGCGGGTCGGTCGTCCCGCACATCATTAGCGGAGTAGATTTCATCTTGGGCTAGGGCCGGTCGGCATAGTAGTAATCCGAGAAGGCCAATTAGCCAAACTTGTTTTCTCATCATAAGTCAGGTAGAAATAAATAGTTAGTAAGCATCCAGATGGCTACCTACTTGATTAATAAGCCTGGAAGTTACGTAATTTGCGGTAGAAAGTAAGCGGTGATCTTGTTAAATGGATGACTTTTGTATCTTTAACCTATAAATATGCTAAATTATGAAAGCATACAAATTTACACTAAAGTATCAAAAACAGGGACAATACAGATTCCCCAAAACCCCTCTCTTTTCAATAAAGAAATTGAGGTAATTATCTTAAGGAGGTCTGAAATAAAAGAAAAAAAGATGAAAGCATCAGAGTTTATTGAGAAATGGACAGGGTTTCTTTCTGACGTTGATGCTGACCAATCAAAATTAGGTTATCTATCAGATACATATTAAGTGATGAGACGAGTGCCATTTGACACGAATATAATATTGGTGTAGCTCTGAAGAGGCGACCTCATTTCAAGCTTGCTGCTGAATTTTCCGTTAACTGATCAAACTCAACAAAATAAGAAAGCACCATGACTGATGTCCGGTGCTTAATAACTGCTTATAAGAATTTTTACATAACTTCAAGTAGTTAATAATCTGCTGAGTAGGTGTCACCTTCCAGTAAAGAGATGTAAAAAAAT
>NZ_JBARYM010000052.1:0-14167 GCF_049647865.1 Tunicatimonas sp.
GCATCTAGCAGACGGGCTGCGTTCGCAGTTTTCCAGTTAGTGGTATTGATAAGTTGCTTACAGCCAATTGCGCGCAGATGATCGTATACCTCTTGATAAAAGCCGCTCTGGGCATCCATATAAAACGCTATCTGATCGCTCAATCGCTGGCCTTTTCCGCCTGATTGAGGCTGAGTAGCTTCCCAAATTATGTACAGCCCCATCCGACTCGCTTCGGGCTGGTCAGTTTCTAGGGGAGCCAGATTATCCCAAGCTGCGTAGGCAGCATCTGTAGTACCGTATTTTTCAATCAGCCAGTCGTAAAATTGGCTTTCCATGTTCGCTAACAGTGAGGGCTGCACATTTTGAATCGTCCAGAAGAATACACCATCTTCATTTTGCATCTGAATGAGTCCTACTGCCGGATCATCTTTCAGTGCAATACCGGTATATGGATTGGTTTCGGTGTAGAGATAAGTTAGCCAATTTTTGTAAGCTTCCTGAAACCGATCGTTGAAGAACAGCAGTGCCCAGGGTTTGATATCCGTTCCCGAATAGTCACCTACGTCCCAAGCAGCCGGAATTTGATCAATAAAGTTTGGCCAGTAGGGACTGATGGTAGAATAAATACCTTCTTCTTTCATTACCGCTACCATCTGCCAGATGGCATCTACTTCTTCTCTATTTGCCTGGTTTATGTCATTGGTAACTGAATGTATCTCCCCGTGAAAGCGGATCATATTCACACCACGCTTTGCTAAGAATTTGGCAAAATATTGTGCTTCTTCATCCGATAAATCCCTTACCAAGTTACCTCCACCTGATGCCCAAAACTTGATTTCGCCCCCGTTTTCGGTAGCAAACCCTTCGCCATCAGCAGTTAACTGCACAAAGCCGTTCTCACCGGCTACATCTTCGTTAAGGCTGCTCAAGTCTAGCCGAGCCCCTGATACGTAATCATCTGGTTCTGGATCAAAGTCCCATCCATCTTGGGGGTCTTGGGCGTAGACCACCAATGGAATGCAGCACAGAATAGTAAGAATATACTTAGTCATATGTCAGGTTGTATTAATAGTAATTAGTCAATTTTGAACAATAACTCTCTTCACCGTTCGGCGATTGGTATAAACCACCTCGAGAATGTAGGTTCCTGTCGGTATATTTTTTAGAGATAGTTGAAAGGTACTAGCATGATTAGTTAAGCAGCAATATATTCGCTGTAGGTGACCAGCTAAATCATAGAGTCTTGCCTCCGTAATTCTACTGCCCAACGCTGGCTCTACCGTAATGTAATCCTGGGCTGGAACAGGGTACACTTTCGTTGAGCCTAATAACTCAGGATTGATAGCTGTTATAGTTGGCTTACGCAAAAAAGACAAACCTTCGGTATCGTGAATTTTTACTACCGAATTTCTAAATAAGCCATTAAATGCGTGCCGATTACCATCAGGCCAAACTACCTCTAATGAGTCTATCTGATGAGTATTTAGACCAAAGTGAATAAGACTACTGTGTTTAGAAGCGAAGCTACCCCCGTTATCAACCACGCGTAGTAACTGGCTACCATCCGAAAGATGAAGCTTCAGAATACTTCCGTAAGCATCAGCAGTAAATTGCTCACTAGCTACTTGAACCTGCAGGTACCCTCGGTCGCCAAACCTCAGGTCAGCCGTGTTCCGAATAACCGGAATAGTCAGATTGAGCGTAGTATCCGTTTCCGCTACTGGGTTCACCACAATATCCAAGTCTCCATCGAGGTCTAAATCCGCGTAAGCGAATCCCCGAGCAAAGAAAGGAGTGTTTACCAAAGCCAATTGCGTGGATAGATAATTTTCGCCTAAGTTTTCGTAGTAGAGCAGGGGCTGATCGGTTTCGGCCAGTACGGCCCCATTGGCCATAAATAAGTCTAATTTCGCATCGTGGTTAGCATCCCAAAATTCAGCCCCCCAGCTAACGTAGTCGCCGATAGCGAGAGTTTCAGACGTTTTATCAACGTAGGTGCCGTCGGCTTGCTGCTGAAGTAGGTGGTTCTGTCCAATATCAGATATATACCAATCGAGGTCACCGTCACCATCGTAATCACCTAAACCAGCTCCCATACCAAATAATCTTAAGTCTAGTTCTAGCTCTTGACTTCTTTCGGTAAAGTTACCCTGTCCGTCGTTTTCGTAATACTTGTTACCCTCGTTGCCTCCGGTACCAAAATCATTTACTACGTGTAAGTCCATATCGTGGTCTTGATCAGGGTCGGTGGCGCGCACAGCTAGAGTAAAACCCGATCCGGCTACGCCTACAGAGCTAGCTACTTCTTCGTAGGCAAAATCCCCCGTACTCAAATAAAGCTCATTAGGGTAGGCCCCCTTTACACTGCTACCTAATAATGGCACGGTGGGGTTACGAGCATAATTTCCTACGTAAATATCTAGAAGTCCGTCAGCGTTAAAGTCAGCAAACGTTACGGCGGTGCTCCAGTACCGATTGGTAGCTATCCCGCTACTCTCGCTTATATTAGAAAAAGTACCATCGCCGTTGTTCTTTAGCAACTGACTGGTTTGCCCTTCGCCCGTACCGATGAATAGATCTACCCAACCGTCGTTGTTTAGGTCAGCGGCATTGGCACCATAAGAGGTGGTAGATACTTGAGATAATCCGGATACTTCGGTTACGCGACGAAAATCAAAGTTACCGAGGTTCTGATACAATTGATGACTGACTTCGCCACCGGCTAAGTAAATATCTTCCAACCCATCGTTGTTGTAGTCAAACACCACTACCCCACCGCCTATTCTTAGTGAATCGACAGCGGAATGGCGGATACTGGCGATATTACTGTAGTCTTGTAGAAGTTGACCAAAGGTAGTACTTAGAGGAAGCATTATCAGCGCTATGAGCCAAAGGTACTGCATAGGCTATTTCTTTAGTAGCTTAGTAGTAGAACCGTCGGCACCTAGTAGCAGATACATTCCCGGAGGAACTCTCCGCAAATCTAATTCCCAACCATCACCCTGTCGGCTTAGTCCGTAGTGCGATGGTGAGATCTTTCTACCGGTTGCATCCATTAGTACGGGGGGAGTTAAAGAAGCATTTCCCTGAAAAGTAGCCGTTGTTTCTACAGGATTGGGGTAAAGCATCCGTTCATCAGGAATTACCTCATCCGCTCCTAAAACTTTAGCATTGAAGTACTGCTCAGCCAAGGCGAAGGCTTGCTTTCCGATGATTGCCCCCATTTTTCGTCCGGGAATATCGTCCGCCGGAGGGTGAATCCCTCCCCAGATACGAGAAAGACTACACTGGTCGGAAGCGTCGTAGTACTTAGCCCACTGGAGCACAACATCTTGCGAAGGACCCTTCTCAAAAACAAGATATTCATCTTTTGAAGCCACAAACTCTCCCACCCCACCCGGAAAATACGCGCTACCCGTAAGTGAAGTCAACACCTCAGCAGCAGCGCGGGAGAAAGTAGAATGACCCGAGACATACCCAGCGAATGGGGGCGTAACGAACGAAGGGCGCTGGTAGGGCCACCAGTTTTCGGCTAGTAGCCACCCAACCCCCGCCGCATTGCTTCCGTCTTCATTCACAAAATCGTGGCCCCGCCAAGAATACACTTTAATTTTATCAACGTTTTCTAGGTTATCACCAGCTAAAGGGTCGTTTGAATCAACTAACTCAATCCATCCGTCTAGCAGCGGGAGTCCTTGGGGGGAATAATTTGGTAACGCAGAATCAGTGCTTTGGCCCTGACTTGCCATATAGCGAATAGCCGAAATTGGTCGGATATAGTCGTAGTAACCTTTGACGCTCCAAGCAGCAATAGCGGCATCGTGCATTGCCCCTCCTAGGGTGAAGTACGCTTTCACATCCCACTCTAACGCCGACACTTCTTCGCCGCTGCCTGGCATCTTACGTTCAAATTGGGGGTGATCTACTACCGCATTAAGAATGACGTACCAATGGCCCGGCGGAGTTTCGGAATCAGGCCCATCGGCCCAAAACTCAGCTAGTACCCGCCCGTAGTCGCCCCGGGGCACTAATTGCTCTGAGTAGGGTTGTCCAGTAACCGGATTTTGTTGGTAACCAGTACTCGCATCGCCGCCCGTGGTTAATTGGTAAAAAGTGGCGTATTCCGCCATTGTGGTAGGAAGTTCTTCTAGGTTGATGTTTCCAATGGTGTTGGGTGAAATATCGATCAGTGTATCGATGGTGGTATCGAGCATTCCCTGCCAAATGGAAACTAGGGTAAACCCCCACTTGTAAGGGTCGTCTATTCCTGGTACGGTAGCGTCTAAGTAGGGAGGTGGACCCGGATCAAAGTAAACCGTATGACTTATTCCATCGCGTTCAATTACTTTCGAGTTGGAATTAGTGAGTGAAAACGGAACTACATTGCCCCACTCCGGGCTTAAAAAGTCAATAGTCCCGGTTGAAATTGGATTGCCACTCTGGTCGATAAATTCTTCTTCAAATTGTAACGGTTGCCAGCGATTAGGGTCAGTCGGAGGCCCGGACTGTTCCCCAAATAAAGATAGTGGGGAGTTAACAGGTGAATAAGCTATGTTTTCGTAGTTACCTAGCTCGTTCGCGCCATCCTGTAAACCGAACGCAATAACCTGCTCGGCAATATAATTTCCTAGGGCAGCGGGGTTACCCAAACTATAGTCCGTTGAGAAGAAGTTAATATCGTACCCCAGTTCAATCATCAGGGAATCCATTGCTGTTTTTGTGTTGGTAAAACCCGGAGAATTTCGGTACCGATGTTCCATCAGCCGGTAGATGGTATAACTAATGGCAGTTTCCTTTGCCAGTTGGCCATCGGATTCGTTGTAGGAAAAGCTATTAAAGGGAACAAAATAGCTACCTATATTTTTGCCTAGGAAGTAGGTGTCGGCGGAGGATTCATAGGCTGACCAAGCATCGTAAGCCGCGGCCGAAATGTGAAACAGGTTACGAGCATGAATGGTAGGTTTAGCAAAATCATTGCGAATAGCTTCCAATAGTACTTCGTTCCACTGCCGAGCTACTGAATGAGAGGGTAATTGAGAGAAAGCTGGAAACAGTACACCCAGGTAGGCTAATATGATAATGGCTCTCTTCATCAGTCCCATAGTCAACTTCTTTAAGGCTGTTTCTCTAGGTCTTACAGCGATTTATATTTTGTAAAACACCTGTAGCAGTTTAGGTTCAAACCTAGAACATAGCATAGATGCCCTGCTTTTAAACAAAAAAACATCCGGCTGGCATAATCTCGCCAACCGGATGAATAATAAATTTTATTAGCTATTTAGTAGCCTTGGTTTTGAATTAATTCAGGATTTAACACTAGTTCGTTCTGGGGGTAAGGATAAAAGAGGTTATTTTCCGTAAACTCTACATCTGTGAAGCTGCCCCAATCTTCTTGGGTATAAGCAGTCAGATCGATTTCTCCTAGCCAGTGCCTTCTTTTCATATCCCACCAGCGGTGCGACTCTTCAAAAGCCAGCTCTATTCTTCTCTCCAGAAAAATCCAATCCAGTGCTTGATCCGCGGTAGCTCCGGCAGGATCATAAAGAACAAACGTTGCATCAGGATTGCTGGCAGCATCTACCGCCCCCGCTCGGGCTCGTATCTGGTTTACAATACCAATCGCTTCCACTACACTACCGCCCGTTCTTACAATAGCTTCCGCTTGCAAGAGAAGAATGTCAGCATATCTCAGAATTCTAGGATTATTATGCTGCCTAGCCCACTCATTTCGGTGGGTCTGGGGGGAATTCATGTACTTCTTCACTTCTAATGGAAATATTGCAGTATCAACGGTTTCGGGGTACCGAGCATCGGTTACGTCTAGCAGTGCTACAAGATTATCGGTGGGTAGGTAATGCTCTTGTCTTACCCAAGTAGGGTCAGTTTCTACTTCGTCTTCCTCGGTAGTTGGATCATCGTAGCCGAACCTGTTAGTAAAAATTCCCCAGTATGCCCCCAGGTTTCCTACTACGTTAAAGTTGTCGTTATCCAGCACCCAGTTATTTAGTTGAGAGTTTCTACCGGCCATCACCTCAAAGAGTGACTCGTCGTTAAGTTCGGTAGCCTCTTTGAAATTATCTCCAAACTCAGGGGCTAAGGAACGCGAAGTAATCTTTTCAAACTCAGCCAATGCTGCCGAAAAATCTGCGGTGTTGTTAGCATAAGCTCCTCGCATCATAAGTGCTTTACCTAACATACCGTAGGCGGTTTCATTCCACACTCCTCCCCCCCGGGCGGGTTTGTCTCTCAACAAACTAGCGGCCTCAGTTAAGTCAGTAATAGCCTGATCTAAAGCAGCATCGTTGCTGGAGTTTCCAATAATGGTTTGATCAAACTGGTCAATAACCTCTATATTTAAGGGCACATCTTTGAAGAAGTTCCAGAGATTTAGGTACATGTACCCTCTTAAGAATAACAACTCGCCCCGATGGTGACTCCTTAGTTCTTGATCTTCATAGAGGAATCCGTAGCGTTCTTCTCGCTGAAAGTCTAGCGCAGTGTTAGCTCTATTGATAATTTGATACGAATACTCGTAATAGTTGTTGAGATAAGATGTGTTAGAGTTCAGCAGCGCGAAATTGTCATAGCCCAGCGCGCTGCCTTGCTCCAGTGTAAGATTATCGTCGGGCAATAGCCAGAATCCATGGATATGTCTAGGATTTCCGGTTTTGTAGTAGAAGATAAGCTTCTGATACGTACCCGCAACCAAAAACTCAAACTTCTCTTCTGAGTCCATAAATTGATCTTCTGTCGGTGAACCGGGTCGGGCCTCATTCAATACGTCGTCGCAACCAAAGGGCAACAACATTATGAAAAGCAGTGGGATTAAATTTCTAAGTTTCTTCATCGTATTTATTGTCATAAATGAATAGTAAATAGTTAAAATGATGCGTTGATGCCAAATCGGTATATAGCTGGCACCGGATTATCATCATTTTCAGGATCAAGTCCTGAATAATTAGTGATTGTCAGAATATTGCTGGCATCTACAAACATTCGTAAGCTAGAAGCTCCTATTTTGCTGAGGACATTGGTCGGTAAGGTGTATCCTAACTGAATATTTCGTAACCGTACAAAGCTAGCATCTTCTACCCAGCGATCCGAAATCCGATCGTTACCCGCGGGGTTATTGTAAATATAGCGAGGAAGATCAGTATCGGTATTTTCTGGGGTCCAACGATTGAGCACCGTCACTGACTTGTTAGGACCGAATCCGTTACCTTCTAAGTTTCTTCGATGTCCGTTTATCTTCTGCACATCCCCAACACCTTGCCAAAGCATAGAAAAGTCAAAGCCTTTAAAGTTGGCTCCTAGGTTAATACCGTAGAAGTGACCGGCGATAGTATTACCCAAGAATACACGATCGTTAATGTCTACAATTGTGTCGGGTACAGCAACTTTTTCTACGCCTTCCTCATCGCTTGGGCTGAATGAATTTTGAAACACAATATCACCTGGCCCCTTAGCACCCCCAGCATTATCTGATATCTCGGCCTCGTAGGCATCAACCTCATCTTGGGTTTGTAAGATTCTATCTACTTTATAACCCCAAATAAAACCAATCGGTTGGCCTACCTCAATGCGTCTATCACCTAAGTTAATAGGATTATTATCGCGGTTAGTGCTTAGCACTTCGTTGTTCACCGTAGTAATATTTCCTCCTATATTAATGCCTACTTCGCCAATTTTAAAGTTGTAATTAAGGTTAACTTCAATGCCCGTATTAGACACACTAGCGATATTCTCTACAGTATTTTCAATAAAACCGGCGGTAGCAGGAAGATCTACTGCTTGTAGAATATCTTCAGTCAAGCGGGTATAATATTCGGCGGTTAAACTTAAGCTGTTGTTAAAAAATAGTCCATCAAAACCAATGTTGGAAGTAGTTACCGTTTCCCAAGATAAAATTCGGTTAGCGATTCTACCAAAAGTAACTCCATTTTGGTACTCAAACTGATCGAAGTTACCGCCCCCGGTAATCACTCTAGGATTAAGATTAGCCAAAGCTAAGTACTGATAGTCAGCCGTTACCTGATTCCCTAATTGACCCCAACCACCTCGAATTTTCAGGTCATCAATAAAGGTAATATCCTGCATAAAGTCCTCTGCCGAAATTCGCCAGGCGGCCGATACTGAAGGAAAGTTACCGTAACGAAAATCTTCCGCAAACCTGGAAGTACCATCCCTTCTGATAGTAGCATCTAAGTAGTATTTGCTAGCGTAGTTGTAGCTCAGCCTTCCCATATAACCTATCAGGGCATTATCAGTAAAAAACCCACCCCCGTTAGCATCGGCTTCATTGTGGATTGGCGCCACAAACACTAAGTTTTGCGAGGCAGTACTCTGTAGCTCGTTTCTAATTCTCTGCTGACTAGCATTTAATACTAAGTTGATATTGTGATCACCAAATGATCGATCATAACCTAACAACAATTCAGTTTGAATATTAGAACCAGTAGTAGATCTTTCGCGAAAAGTAGTTCCGTTGGCCGGAGCACCTAATCCATTAAACCTTTCAACTGCATCGGCTGGTGATAGCCCGGTTCTCTTCATATTGGTATAATCAAAGTTAAGTGTTCCCCTTAAGCGCAAACCAGCCAGAGGAGACACTTCGGCGTAGACATTACCCAGCGAACGAAAGGTTTCGTATTCGTTAGTATTAGTAGCCTCTTGGCCCAACACATTTGGCCGGGAACCATTAGCTCCCCAAATATCTCGGCTAGCACTAGCAAACCTACCATCGTCGGTGTAGATAGGCTGCCAAGGTATAATTTGAGAATATTCTAACAGATCAGGATTTACGTTATCGTTGGCATCTACCTTAGAAAAGCGGAACACCTCGCCCACTTTTAACCAATCGGTTATTTTATGGTCGGAGTTAATTGCTAGTGAATAACGGTCAACCTCACTGCCAATAAGGGTGCCTTCCTGGTTCGCATAGCCGAAACTGGTATAGTAAGTAGACGCTTCGTTACCCCCGGATATTGAAAGGTTATAATCCTGAATCGGAGCGTTTTTGTTCTGAATGGCATCCTGCCAATCGTCGTTGCTGGTTCGGTCGCCCTGAAATAGATCGGAGTTAGGATTATAGTAACCAAAGGTACCATCATCCAATGCATCTAAATCTTCGTTTCGTAGCATATCCAAAGAGAAGTCATAGTACTGCTCGGTAGTTAGTACATCGTGACGTTGGTTGTTGTTTTGAAACCCATAAGAAGCATTAAGACTCACTTTAGGTCGACCAGCTTGCCCTTTTTTGGTGGTAATTAGAATTACCCCGTTAGCTGCTCGCACCCCGTAGATGGCGGCTGCGCTAGCGTCTTTTAATACTGAAATAGACTCAATATCGGCGGGATTAATAGTGTTTAGGATATTTTGAGAACCGCGAACATCCCTAAAAACAGGTACCCCCCGAGCAGCATTTTCCTCAAATGGCTCTGATACCGGAATACCGTCAATCACGTACAGAGGTTCAGCGTAACCACCGGCCCCATCAAATGTACCTACGCCCCGGATTCGCACTTCAGGTCGAGAGCCCGGATCACCGCCAGGTGAGCTCACAAATACACCGGTCATTCGTCCCTGCATGGCCGCTTGAGGGTTGATAGCGGCGGTTTTCTGAATAGCTTCGTCTCCGTTAATGGAACTAATAGCTCCTGTTAAATCCTTTTTCTCCCGCGTACCGTAACCAATTACTACAACTTCCGATAGTTGCTCTATGCTAGGAGACATCACTAGATCAATAACACTTTGGTTAGCAATAGCTACTTCTTCTTGTTCGTAGCCAATAGAGGAGAAAACCAGCGTAGTAGCATCGTCAGGCACTGTTAAGTTATATTGCCCTTCCGCATTAGTAATTGTACCTATAGTAGTCCCTTTCACTAGAACGTTTACCCCTGGAACAGTTGATCCGTCGGTAAAGTCGGTAACTGTACCGCTGATTCTTTTTTCTATTGCTACCGGAATAGGGGTACCAAAACGATTAGCTTGTACATGTGGTAATACGCCGAGTGGCAGGGTCGCATTCCGGTTTTGGTTTACCTTTTTCGGACCTAGCTTTTTCAGCTTGCTTTGTTTATCCTCGGTAATAAAGACCAATTCGTCGTTGAGTTTTTCGTACTTCAGACCCAGAGGGGGAAGCAGTCTCATTAAAGATTCATCTAGTGTTTTTGCTTTTGCTTTTTTGGGGCTAACGAACTTGTCGTTAACTAACTTAGCCGCGTAGTTAAATCGCACGCCGTAAAATTGCTCGTACTCGCTAAGTACTGCCTTTAGTGACTGCTTATTTCCATCCTGCGAATGAAGGTTGCTTACTGGCGAAAAGCTGTGATTGAGTGCTACATTCTGCGCTAGTAGCGGGCTCTGTAGTAACAAACAGAGTACCACCAGCAGAAGCGTAGGTTGTTGATGAGATACAATTTTAATCATACTAAAGATAGTTATAGTGAAAAATCTCTTGTTTCGTTATTTCTTGGAAAAGTTAACCTTCTGGCTATCCTGCTGAATGTTCAGATTAAAGGACCTTTCTAGCATAGGAAGTAGCATTTCTATTTCGTCGGCTTTAATATTTCCCGTAAATGCATATGATTTGATTTCTTCTGATTCAAATTCTATTTCGTAACCATATACATCTTCCAGTAACTGAGCAATTTCCTTCAGTTGCATTTCATCAAAAATGAGTTCCTGATGACGCCAGGCGGTTGGAATCTCAGGATTTATTTGCTGAATTCTCCATTCTTGTTCATTAGCTGAATAAGCCAGTCGGTCACCGGGGTTCATGGCAATAGGTGCCGTCTGTTGATCCATTTGAGGTGTTACGTTTACTTTCCCAGTGTTAAGCACTACTTCCGAATATTCCTGACGATCCTTTACATTAAAAGTAGTTCCTAGTACTTCTACATCCATATTTCGGCTATGCACCACAAACGGTAGTCGTACGTTACCATCGGTCGATAGGGGTATTTGACAAACATTAAAAAAAGCTTCTCCTTCCAACCAAACTTCTCGTACTTCCGCCAATTGCCAGTCTGAGGCAAATTGAATTGTTGAGTTGGCATTAAGCATTACGGTAGATCCATCGGGCAGCGTTATTTCTTTTGTTTCGCCGTAGGCAGTTTGATAATTCGTTGTAGCTGAGAAGTAGTTGCTTAACAGAAATACTCCGGCAAGTAATACCGTTACTAATGAGGCAGCAACACCAACCCTGGGTGGTACCTTCCAACGGTTAACTGAACGCGGCGCATCTTTTTGTAAGACTGGTTTTATTTTAGACCATACCTCTTGTTGAAGTTTATTTGGAGCAGTATCCTCTTGAGTTTGTAGACTAAGCACCAACTGCTTGGCTTGGTTGACTACCAACGTATGTTTGGGATGCTCTTCAATCCAACGTTCCCAATAATCATTAAGCTCAGCACTGGGGGTTAGCACCCACTGCTGAAACTTCTCATTGGCAGCAAAATGTTCTACTGATACTTTTTGGTTGGCCATAGTAGTTGGTTTCTACTAGTAGTAAGGCCGCTACTTGGTAAATCTCGTCAGGTAGAATGAAAAAAATTTCAATTTTATAGAGAGGCTAATAAAACACCTTTAATTTTAGTAAAAATCAAGAAATAGAAGAGTTTTGATGAAAAGTTCTTAAAGAAGGAGTAAGAGGTTGCAAACGAAAAACAGAATAAAAGCCGTTGTATTCGCTTTACTGTAGTTATCATTATTCTTAATATTTTTCCGTAAAGCTTTCAATGCTTTGTACATATAGTCGTGCGCTTGGGCAGAAGTAATCTCCATAACATCGCTAATTTCAGCGTAAGTCAGTCCATCGTAAAATTTTAAGTAAACAACTTCCCGCTGCTTTTCAGTTAGCTGAGCAATAGCCTGCTGTAGACCAGCTACTTGTTCTTCAGTATGCTGCTGCTGAATTAAACGAGCTTCGTATGATAAATATATACTAAAGGATAACGAGTCGGTGCTTGCGTCACTCTTAGCATGTTTTGCTAAACCCTTTAGTAACGCCCGTCGGAATGATTTATACAGGTAATTCCTGATTTGATTCGTAGAACCGAGTCGTTTACGACGCTGCCAAAGTTCGGTAAATAGCTGCTGAAGCGTGTCGCCAATTAATGCGTCGTCGGAGCTAAACTTACGTCCGTAGTTGTAGAGAAGCTGAAAGTAAGCCTGATAGATGTGAGCAAATGCCGCTTGGTTTCCGTCTCGAAAGGCATCCCAAGTTCTTGTGTCGTCAATATGGAGGAATCGGCTCTGCAAAGTATAGAGGTTGTAGAAGTAAGCCTTTAAATAAAAATTATACTTACACTCAATAGTAAAGCATTGTTAATAATATAACAAAATATCAACAAAAAAAACGGTTCAAGTTGAAAAAACCATCCTGTACTCGCCTGTATATTGTACCAATTAAAATTTGAGCAGCATAGTACCCGATGCCTAATTATTTACTTTTCTGTAATTTTGAATTATGGTCAGTAAAAATTCTTCCCGACGAACATTCCTCCAACAACTTGGTCTTAGCTCCTCATTGCTGCTCGCTAATAATCCGAACGACTATCAATTAGGTTCGGATTTAGCCGATGAGTTATACCCTACGTTAGACTCTTTTCAAAATGAAGATGGCGATTACCTTATCAGAATTGGAGTGCGCTGTCAGCAGTTAGTTTCCAGTGGTATTTCCGCTAAGGTGCGCGTTAAAAACGGGAAGCTTCGCAAAGCTAAATCGTACTTCATGGAAGTAGAGCAGTGGAATTTGAAGGCAAACAGTCTTTCTTGGCAGATGCCTGGTTTAACGGCCTACCCTTACATTATCGTATGCTGGATAACCCCAGAGGGGTCGAGTCCAGAGCTAACTATTCAGATTGAAGAAAAGACCAATATCTCCCTATCCGAGCTGTTTACTCAACAAGGGCTGGAATACACTACTGATACGGCGGAGGTATTAGTTGGTCTACTAGGCTCGCAAGAGATTGGTACGGTTGATCAGTCTTTCTTTACTATTCCACCTGAAAGTGGTCAATTTCAGTTTGCCGTAATGGCTGACCCTCAGGGTGGTGATGCCCAGGATATGACGAACGGCAGCATCACCCGAATGAAAATTCACAATGCTTTTATTGAAAATAGTGTATCCTTGGTTTCACTATTAGATGACCCGGCCTTCTGTCTGGTACTGGGTGATATTGTGGATAGCCAGGGGCAGGAGACCAATTTTGAGCAGATGCGCGCTTACTTTAAACAAGCTGATATTCCTTGGTTATACAGCGTAGGCAACCACGAAACGAAATACCGACTTACCTTTGGAGCCAACTACGACCTTTCAGGATTCAACAATTATCTGGATGCCCAGAAGAAAATTAACGGAATGGATAAGCTGCTGTATTCCTTCAACTTAGGAAAATGGCATTTCATTGTTTGGCCTGATCCATTGCGAAAGAACTTTTGGGAGACGCACCCACATTATTTTGACTGGTTAGAGCGCGATCTGGCGCAGCACCAAAATCAGCCCACCTTCTTTTTACAACATATTCCGGCGCATCCTATCGGTATAGACCCACTAGTGAGCTACGTTGAATCAGTCGAGGTGAAACGCACCTTGCTCGATACACTGGCTAAACACGGCAACGTGAAGTACGTACTCAGCGGCCACGTGCATATCCCCTTGATTGCTTCCCTAAAAACCGCAGTTACCTACCGTGGAATGAACTTGATCAACCTTCCGGCCGCCGGTTTTCGCCCTCGGGGGTTTGGCGAAGAAGATATCACTGGCGGGCCAGTACAGGGAATCGCCGTGGTGAATATAGACGACGACGAAGCAGGGGTGGATTTTCATACGGTGACTGATGAAATATATAACTACCCTACTACCTTTCGTGAGTTTTCCTCAGAAAATTATCCTCTTTGGTTGAATCATAAATGGGAACTTAATGCTAGTAATAACATTCTAAACGGTAATTTTTCGGAAGGGCTACAGCACTGGCACGGCCGTTTTGTTTACGAAGAAAATGAAAATCCTTCTAATATTTGTGAAGCCCGTTCTTGGCAGAATCAATCGGCTTTATACCTCTTCTCAGCTAGCCGAGGTTATCGGGTGCTGGGGCAAGATCGCTTGCCGCAAACAATTAACCGAGTATGTCAGGCTATTTCGGTAAATTCAGACCAGCAACCGGTTTTATCGCTTCAGTAC
>NZ_JBARYM010000053.1:0-2022 GCF_049647865.1 Tunicatimonas sp.
GTGCAAGTACCGCTCTGGCAACAAGTGATTAATCCATTACGCCAGCAACTTCGGCAAACCCAGTGCTGGTACACGGTAGCGGAGGTAGGAAACTTAGTAAAGGGGAACTTGCCCCCGCTCAGTTGGAATGAGATTGAGCAAATTATTCGGGCGTACCATACGCACTATCCCGACCGGCAAGGTCAAGACCTGACAGCGCTACCCCTTCATACGCAAGAGCTACTGCAAAATCCGTTTTTCCTACAATTGTATCTGACTGCTGACCATTTTTCTTCCCCCGAGGCTATTGATGAGCTTTCGTTGGTAGAACTATTTGTTCGTGAGCAAATTGAGCGTGGCCCCTACGCTTACGAAAAACTGCACCTCATCCAGCGTATCATTTCTTTAATTACTCAGCATCAATTAACTGATAGCGTAATTAAAACCGAGCTTTTTACTGCTGATACCTCCACTACCGCCTACGAAGAACTGTTGAAAGCCGGAATTCTGGAGGAATCGCTGGAGCTGCGAGGATTGTTTGATGCCGATAAAATGGTACGCTTTGCCAATACCAAGGTGTTGGCGTATACTGTAGTGTCGTATTATCTGCAGCAACATCACAACCGAGTAGATATCGACCTAGCAAAACAACTAGGTCGCCTATTTGAGCGAAGTGAGGTGCTGCCCGAAATATTGCGCTGGCTCATTCTGCTGGGATTCAGAGAAAAAAACGTGGAATTCCTCAGCCAATTCTTCGATCTGGATTTTCTCTTCGTGGATAAAACGTATAATGACTCTATTATTTTTCATCTGGTTATCACCTTAGGGATTCAGTTACGGCGCCACGCAGAACTACGGGAGAAGCTGTGGCCGATCTACGCTCAGCATCCGTTAGGGCGGGCTTACTACTTTGAGTTCTTTGTTGATATAGACTATCTGGTACTCCACCACTACGAAGGTCTTACTATTTACGCTCAACATAAGACTACTCCTGAAGCTCGCTTATTTGTCAACTGTCTGCTATTTTTGAAGGGTTTTCTAAGTGGGAACCGTAATGAGTGCCAAGCGGCTTGCCAGATTATTACGCAAATAGAACCTGACCTTTCTATTCATCCTACCCCACTCGGACGAAGATTCGCTTGTTTGCTACTATACGAGCACTACTACGGAAGTGGAATAGGAGCCGAAATGATTAGTCACCTGCATAAGATAGAAGAGCAGATGCCAGAGTTGGGTGCTCTGGGGCGACATTTGCCTACCTATCATACAATCATTTCGGAGGCTCTCATCTGGTGCGAACACTATGATGATGCCAACCTGGTACTAAAAAATGCGGAGCGGCGATACGCTACCGACGAAACTTTTGTCGGAGCTTCATTTCACCATCAGTTGCTACTCAATCTGGCAAATATTCAAGTGCGTCTGGGGAAATCTGAGCAGGCCAAAGCTACTTTTGGTCGCATAAAACCTTACTTATTTGATGTCCACTCTCGTCAATATAATTTAGTAAGCTATCACTTACTAGAATCGCTACTCTTTCGCACTGAGGGAGAAGTAGCCAAAGCTAAACAAACTTACAAAAAGGCAGAATCCGCCGCTAACATGCTGAAATACAACGGATTAATTGAAAATATTTTCCCTCTTTATCAATGTTGAGTCTATCAGTATACTTACTATATTAGTCACTAAGTTAGCAATTCCAGTAGAAAGAACGCATAGTTATGAACTTTCGTATCGGAGGTTTAGTAGTGAGTGCCGAACCGTTTGTAGTAAATGAAAAATCGTATTCATATTGACCGGGACTTTGGTTGGTTTATTGGTGACTTTGATAATAACCAAAAGCATAAACACTACGCTATCCAGCTGAGCATTCCCCTAGAAAGTAGTATCACTATTAGCGGAGACACCAAAACAATTACATCAGAAGTTCCTATCTTAATTCAATCGAACGTAGTTCATCAAATCGTTTCTAATTCGCGGCATTTTCTGTTACTTATTAATCCGGCTTCTACTATTGGTCATTTTTGGAATGCATTGGTAGAC
>NZ_JBARYM010000054.1:0-7874 GCF_049647865.1 Tunicatimonas sp.
GCCTTAAGATCAATTCGAATAGTATCGTTTTGAGCAAATGTTACTAAAAAAGTGCTGAGGAAAAGCGCTAGAAAGATTAGGATTGTTCGTAACCCCATAATGTGTATATTTATTATCGCTCAATATAATAAAACCTGATGGTAATGAGCAGTGAGCAATTGAAAGTTTATCCCGGAAGAGTTCCGGGGTTGACATTGGGTAATAAGTAAATGGTCTGATTGCTAAATTGCTGAAGTGATTATTAATTTTTAACCCTTCAACCCTATATCTTCCTGCTCTTTACCCTTTTCTGTTCTTCGGTTTCCCATTTTGCGGTAATTCTACTATCTTTCCTAGTAGCAACTCCTCTTTACCATGATTTACTCCAAACATATCCGAACTTTCATCTACTTCTGTATCATTGGCAGTCTGTGGTGCTGCCAGCAGGAACTTCCTGAAGAGGTAGCGCAGGCTTACGAAACCCTTCCCGATGAAGTAGATTTTAACTACCACGTGAAGCCTATTCTCTCCGATAGATGCTACGCCTGCCATGGCCCCGACGAAGCGGCGGTAGAAGCCGGACTCAGCCTGAGTGAAGAAGAGTTGGCCACTGCGGTACTAGAGAGTGGCAAGCGCGCAATTGTATCCGGCAAAACGCAGCGTAGTGAGTTAGTCCACCGGATATTTGCCGATGATCCGGAGGTTCAAATGCCGCCCCCGGAATCTAACTTAACACTGACCGCTCAAGAAAAAGCCACGTTAGTAAAGTGGATCGAGCAAGGAGCCGAGTACAAACCCCATTGGGCGTTTATCTCTCCGGAGAAGCCAGAGGTACCGGAAGTCAATCAATTTGCTGAGTTCGTAAAAAACCCTGTTGATAATTTCGTAGCGACTACCTTAGAAAGCCGAGAACTTGCCCCTTCTGGCCCCGCCGACAAACAACGTTTATTACGTCGGGTAACCCTCGATCTTACTGGCTTGCCTCCTACGGTAGAAGAAATGGATGCTTTTCTGGCCGATGACTCAGAGAGTGCATACGAGAAAGTAGTTGACCGACTGCTGGCATCACCCGCCTACGGTGAGCGGATGGCGATAGAGTGGATGGATATATCTCGCTACGCCGACTCCCACGGTATGCACGCCGACGGTGCCCGAACCATGTGGCCCTGGCGCGATTGGGTGATTAAAGCTTTTAATGAGAATTTGCCCTACGATCAGTTTGCTACCTGGCAACTAGCGGGTGACTTACTACCTAATGCTAGCCGGGAGCAGAAGTTGGCTACCGCTTTTCATCGTAATCATCCCATGACCGGTGAAGGCGGAGTTGTGGACGAAGAGTTTCGTTTGAAGTATGTGTTTGACCGTTCCAGCACCACGGCTACAGTATTTTTGGGTCTTACCCTGGAGTGTGCTCAGTGCCACGACCATAAGTTTGACCCCCTGTCTCAGAAGAATTTCTATAGTATGGCAGCTTTCTTTAATAACATCCGAGAGCTCGGCATGACCGGGGATGATGGCGACTACGGCCCTATGTTGCTGCTACCTTCTAACCAGCAGCAGCGAACGATAGACTCTCTTGACCATCTAACTGAAGAATTACGAGGCAGTTTGACCGAAATTACCGAACATAAAGAATCACTGACTCAATACCTTGATCAGTTATCTAACCAAGAATCAGTAAACATCCCTCAGCCAGCGGGCTACTTTCCGGTTGAGCAAATATCTTCGACAAAAGATAATAAAGGAAATTCGCACCAAGCGATTGACCGTAATTCTAAAACCCGGATATCCAGCGAACCGCAGTTAGTAGATGGTATAAAAGGCAAAGCCCTGCATTTCGACGATGGATACGAAACCCTTGCGTTGGAAGAAATAGGACAGTTTGAAATGAATGAACCCTTTACCGCATCGGTATGGGTGAAGCCCGACGTAGATCAGAAGATTCAGACGATAATGGCCACCTCAGGGGAGAAAAATAGTTTCTGGCGCGGTTGGGAGTTTTACCTCGACAGTGCCAACTACCCAGCAGTAAAACTCATTCATTCACTACCGCACAATATGATCCATACCAAGAGTTTGGAAAATATTCCGGTAGGTGAATGGTCGCACCTGGCGTTTACCTACGATGGCGGGGGAAAAGCAAATAACGTCCAAATCTACGTAAATGGTCAATTGGCAACCACCGACGTTCTCTACGATCGTTTGTACAAGTCGATCAAGACCTTAATTACTGGTAATCATCAACCCACCAACCGCCCTATTCAGTTGGGAAAATCGTACCGAGCCTACACGGGTGAATTTGGCATTTACAAAGGCGCGGTAGACGAAATTTACGTATTCCATCAGGATTTAACCCCGGTAGAGATTGCTCAACTTTACGCTCGATCGTCCAGTGAAAAAATAGCCTACAAAGATCTCTCGGAGGAAGCTAAAATTACGCACGTACTGAAGAGGAAACACTCGGCGTATCAGGAAAAGCAACGGCAGCTACGAGACTTAGTGCGGCAACGAATGGAAGCAGTAGGCGATGTTACTGAGATTATGGTGATGGAAGAAGAGCGCGAACCTCGCCCTATGTTTGTGCTGGATCGCGGGGCTTATGATGCTCCTGCTGAACAAGTACCGCCGGGCACCCCCGAAAGCATACTACAGTTTCCCGAAGACCTCCGCCGCGACCGTCTGGGATTAGCCCAGTGGCTATTTAGCGAAGATAATCCCCTTACTGCCCGAGTCACCGTGAACCGCTACTGGCAACTCATCTTTGGGCGCGGACTGGTAGATACTCCACACGATTTTGGGTTCCAGGGTAGCCTTCCTTCTCATCCGGAATTATTAGACTGGCTGGCGGTTACCTTCCGAGAATCGGGCTGGGATGTAAAAGGACTAATGAAGACAATGGTGATGTCCGGCACGTACCGACAAGCTTCGGTGCAAGACGAAAAGCAGGTAAAAAACGACCCGGATAACGTCTGGTTAGCCCGGGGACCATCAAGCCGTATGTCAGCCGAAATGATCCGGGACAACGCTCTGGCAGCTAGTGGTTTATTAGTAGGTAAGATAGGCGGTGCCAGCGTAAAGCCTTATCAGCCGGAAGGGCTTTGGATAGAAAAGGGCAACTTCTCTCACATACTGCTTCGCTACCAAGAAGATAAAGGCGATAGCCTGTACCGCCGAAGCTTGTATACCTTTGTAAAACGAACCAGTCCGCACCCCGCTATGGTTGCCTTTGATGCGCCTAACCGCGATGTGTGCACGATGAAGCGAGAAAACACCAACACCCCGTTACAAGCGTTGGTGCTACTCAACGACCCTCAGTTCGTAGAAGCCGCTCGGGTGATGGGCCAGCGATTACTAACCGAAGGTGGTGAAACAACTGACGAAAAGATCAACTATGGGTTTCGGTTAGCTACCGGACGAAAACCTACTGGGCAGGAGATAGACATTCTGGAAGGCTTGTTCACCGAAGCGAAAGAGCTATTTACTTCGTCACCAGCTCAAGCCGATTCACTGCTGGCCATTGGCGAATATCCGGTAAACCAGCGGTTGGGTAAAACCGAAAGTGCCGCCTGGGCCATGATTGCCAGCACTCTACTAAACCACGATGAATTTTACACTAAACGGTAATTATCCGCCTGAAAATTACGCCAGATATGGACCATTGTAATAATTACGAACAACAGTACTCTCGCCGAGACTTCCTTACTAAAACCTCACTGGGTTTAGGGGCAGTGAGTCTTGCTTCTCTGATAAATCCAATGAAGTCGTTGGCGAAGGATGCTGGCGGTATGGGCTCTCCCTATTTCACTCCCAAGGTGAAGCGGGTCATCTATCTGTTTCAGAGCGGAGGTCCCTCCCAGTTAGAGCTATTTGACCCCAAACCCCTGCTGCGCGAGATGAATGGTAAAGATTTACCTGCATCGGTGCGGGGTGAACAACGACTTACCGGCATGAGTGCGGGCCAGTCCTCCTTCCCACTGGCGGGTTCCCAATTTGATTTTGCACAATACGGTCGTTCAGGAGCTCCGGTTAGTGAACTGATGCCACATACCGCTAAGGTGGTGGATGAACTATGCTTCGTTAAGTCCATGTATACCGAAGCCATCAATCATGATCCGGCGATTACGTTTATTCAAACAGGTTCTCAATTTTCCGGTCGGCCCAGTATTGGTTCCTGGCTAAGTTACGGACTGGGTAGTGAGAATGAGAACCTCCCAGGCTTTGTGGTGCTAGTCACTAAGAATAAGCGCGGGCAGCCGCTGTACGCTCGCTTGTGGGGCAATGGGTTTCTACCGTCTCAGCACCAGGGAGTACAGTTCCGGGCCGGAAAAGATGCGGTGCTTTACTTAAACAATCCTTCGGGTATTGACCCTAGTGACCGTCGGATGCAGCTTGACTATTTAAATCAGCTTCAGGAGGTTCAACACCAAAGTTTGGGCGACCCGGAGATCAATGCGCGAGTAGCCCAGTACGAAATGGCCTACCGAATGCAAGCCTCCGTACCTGACATTATGGATACCTCGAGTGAACCCGATTATATCTACGATATGTACGGCGAGGATGCCCGCGAACCGGGAACTTTCGCTGCCAACTGCCTACTGGCACGTCGCTTAGCCGAACGTGATGTTCGCTTTATTCAACTCTACCATCAGGGCTGGGACCAGCACGGTAATTTACCAAATGCTATCCAAACCCAAGCAAAAGAAACTGATCAGGCATCGGCTGCTTTAGTGATGGATTTGAAACAGCGCGGAATGTTAGATGATACGTTAGTCATTTGGGGAGGGGAGTTTGGCCGGACGAATTATTCTCAGGGAAAACTAACGAAAACGAACTACGGACGAGATCATCACCCGCGCTGCTTTACCCTGTGGATGGCGGGCGGCGGAGTAAAGAAAGGGTTTACTTACGGGGCAACCGATGAATTTGGCTATAATATTACTGATAACCCGGTACATGTCCACGACTTTCAGGCAACGCTGCTCCATCTTCTGGGCATTGATCACGAAAAGCTCACCTTTAAGTTTCAGGGCCGCCGCTTCCGATTGACTGACGTACACGGACACGTAGTGAAAGATATTCTTACTTGATCTATTATGGACAATAATAAAACTAATATGAATAAACGAATATCTATACAGCAACCTTGTCACATGAGCTGGAAGAATTTGGATAGAATTCAAAGCTCAAAAAACAGACATTGTAGTGAGTGTTCGATAGATATTATAGATTTCACCCAAATGAGTAACGATGAAATTATTAAGTATTTATCGGAACGAAAAATAGAAAAAGTATGTGCCAGAATGTATTCAGTAAATAAGAACTCAAGATATTCAAAAGTTCAAGAGGTTATTCTGAGTTGGCATGAATACATAAAGTCCAACGTTCACAATCGACACTTTAAAACAGCAATTTTAGCACTTTTAGGATTGATGTTATTTACAACTGGGTGCGTGGGCGAACCTAGTGATGATGATTGGCCTTGTCGAGTAGAATATGTTCCAGATACTACTACTACAGACCCGAACGACAGCACATACGTAGACATTTGTGATTAGCACGAAAATGACCAGAAAGCCCCATAAAGAAATCTAAAACAAAATCTAAGCTGCATTAGCACAGTTTTACAGCGTAAAGATAGAGAAGTATATACTACTTGAAATGAACCGAGCCATCAAAATTTGCTGGTGTTTTCTGTTTGGCTTCGTATTAACGAACTGTGGTCCCTCTATGCCCGATGACGTTCAGCTTGCTTATCAGTACCTTCCTGATAAGGTTGATTTTAACTTCCACGTACGTCCTATTTTATCCGACCGATGCTTTGCCTGCCACGGCCCGGATGAGAACGCCCGGGAGTCGGGTCTGAGATTGGATCAAGAAGAAGCCATTTTCGCTAATATTCCCGACCAGGAAACCTTTGCGGTGGTAGCTAGTCACCCCGATGAAAGTGAATTAGTTCACCGCATTTTAAGCGACGACCCAGAACTGGTGATGCCCACCCCGGAATCTAACCTGAGCCTTACCGCTGAAGAGAAAGCAATTCTGATTAAGTGGATTGAACAGGGCGCCGAATGGAAAAACCATTGGGCGTTTGATGCTCCGGCAAAAGCAGCACTTCCGGAGGTTAATGATGCTACCTGGCCCCGCAATGAGATTGACTACTTTGTTCTGGATAAGTTAGAATCGCTGCAACTAACCCCTTCGGAAGAGGCTGACAAAGAGACGTTGATTCGCAGGCTATCCTTTGACCTAAATGGTCTTCCTCCTACCCCCGAAGAGGTAACCGCTTTTAAAGAAGACACCTCCAAACAAGCTTACGAAAATCTGATAGACCGGTTGCTAGCATCTCCCCGCTACGGCGAACGCTGGGCTTGGGAGTGGTTAGATGTAGCCCGCTACGCCGATACTAACGGCTTTCAGGGTGACCCCACCCGCAAAATGTGGCCCTGGCGCGACTGGGTGATCCGGGCTTTCAACGAAAACTTGCCCTACGATGAGTTTACGGTGATGCAACTGGCGGGCGACCTAAAGCCTTCCCCCACTACCGAAGATATTTTGGCTACGGCTTTTAACCGGAACCACACCTACAACGGCGAGGGCGGAAGAATACCCGAGGAAACCCGGGTAGAGAACGTACTGGATCGAGTGGAAACCACCGGAACCGCCTGGCTAGGGCTAACGCTGAACTGCGCCCGCTGCCACGATCATAAGTACGATGAGCTCACGCAGCGAGAGTATTATCAGTTCTACGACTACTTCAACCAGACTTCCGAAGAAGGACTAGGCGGCAACGGAATGATTCCCCCAGTACTGGATCTTAGCTCCGCCAGAGACCAGCAGGAAGTAGCCGAACTACAAGAATACGTCTACGCACTGGCGGAAAAGGTGGAGGTAGCCGAACGAGATAAGTTTCCTCGAAAAGACGGTCTCCCGGCTTCAGAGTCCAGAGCGGCTGAGGGGTTGGAAGGCGTAGCAAGTTACGCCCTCACCTACGAACCCGCCGATCGATCTTCCTATTTTCTGAGTCAGCTCGGAAACTTCTTCAAAGAGAAAGACCCGGCTTACTTTGCGTTAATTGATGATCTCAGAGCCGCGAGAAGTAGCCGGGACCGCCGAGCTTCCCGGAACCTTCAGGTAATGGTAATGGACGAGCTGAAGTACCCGCGGACAACCTATGTATTGGAAAAGGGCGGCTACGATAATCCCCGCACGGATGAGCCGATATTCAGGAACGTACCCGCGTTTTTACCGCCTTTGCCAGATGATAGTAAAAATAACCGTTTGGCTTTGGCCCAGTGGCTGGTAGCCGATGAGCAGCCACTCACCGCCCGGGTCACCGTGAATCGCTACTGGCAGGCATTTTTCGGCAATGGCTTGGTGAAGACGATTGAAGACTTTGGGGTGCAGGGTGCCTTACCTACTCACCCGGAACTGCTGGACTGGCTAGCCGTTGATTTTCGGGAAAGTGGTGACCGACAATCCGGTGGCCGGCAATCCGGTTGGAACCTTAAAGCGCTGCTTAAGAAAATCGTGATGAGCGCGACCTACCGGCAATCTTCTAATGTAACCGAAGAGCTGCTAGAAATTGATCCGGAAAACAAATATTTAGCTAGAGCTACCCGAATGCGTTTACCCTCCTGGATGATTCGCGACCAAGCACTCTACGTAAGTGGATTACTAGTCGATTCTATTGGGGGTCCGTCAGTAAAGCCCTATCAGCCAGAAGGTATTTGGGAGGAGGCTACTTTTGGCAAAATAAAATACGAGCAGGATCACGGCAACGCGTTGTACCGCCGTAGCCTCTACACTTTCTGGCGGCGTATTTCGGGGCCTACGTTTCTGTTTGATAATTCATCTCGGCAGGTGTGTAATGTTAAGATGCTGAATACGAACACTCC
>NZ_JBARYM010000055.1:0-2650 GCF_049647865.1 Tunicatimonas sp.
AGATAGCGTATCGCTGGATAAAAATTTTTTGATTGTTACTGATTGAGCAATTAATAGTTGGGCAACATGCTGAGTTGTAGAGTTGCCTATCCGTATCCAAATTACCTTAGGTGGTGGGCCATAATGGTTTAATAAGTGATAGAAATCCATATCTTTCGTGACAATGGCAGCGTCTTTTTGCTGTCTGGCAAAACTCCAGATCTCATCGTCACTTGCTTTCTCAAGCTGGTAATCTTTTACATGATGTAGTTCCTGATATGTCGTCCGAAGTATTCCAATTAAGCGAAACGAAAGATGGTTATCCAACAGCAAGAACATAGAGAATAAGTAACTTAACGTTAGTAATGGTACAATAATAAAAATTGATTCTGATAATTGCAAATATCACATCTAACTTAAGTTAAGCTATGATGAGTTTTCCCCGGTCAGCATCAGCTGCATACGCTAAGGATGCTCTTATATCGTCATTGGTAAGTTCAGGAAAATCTTCTAGTATTTCTTCCCCAGTCATACCAGCAGCCAAGTAACCAAGGATATCGTAAACAGTGATCCTTAATCCTCGAATACAAGGTTGGCCACTTCGCTTACCCGCCTCAATAGTGATATGTCCACGATAGTCTTCCATACTCCAAATATAACGAATAATCGCATCAGCTGGTATTGAAATACAATATTTGCTATACTAGCTTCATGAAAAAATCACAACAGTCTGCTACACGGCAAGAAGATGCAGTCCTACTGCACCCAACCCTTTCGCTAACCGCAACGCGAAGGAAGTTTGGCAGGATCTGTATGCTAAGTCTAGCCGACCGCGTCAGCCAATCTCTCGTGAGGAAGTACTACGCCGTACCCGTAAGAAGAACCGTTAGCTACTACAAGAGTTACGATGCATCGGTCTGGTAGCGATTAGCGAGCTCCTGCGCTTCCTGGTACAGCCGCTTCCGTAGTTCGGGCGGGTCCAACACGGTCACCCCCACGCCCCAACCCTGTACGAACGAACGTATCTCTTCCCAGCCTTCCATTTGTAGGGTAACCACCAGTCGGCCGTCCTGACGCTCCTCTTCAATTTTCTGACTAGTGTGGTACTTCCGATCACGAAAAGCAAAGGCTTTGTTGGGCTCTACCAATAAGCGTAGATCGTAAACCGTGTCGGAATTGATTGCCCCGAACGCTCCCCGAAAGTACTCTTCTGGTACGAAGTCTTCGGGGATCGTAAAAATGGCATTTTCTTCCGCCGGATCGCAGCACGCTACTTGGCTAATCCGTACCAGGGCAAAGTTGCGTAAGGCTTTTCGTTGGTGGCAGTAGCCGATCACCATCCACGAGCGCCCCCGCTTTGCCAGAAAGTAAGGATCAATCCGGCGGTCTTCATTCACCTTCCCGCTGCCACCGGTGGTATAATCAATCCGCACCGAGCAGCGGTCAGCAATCGCCTGATCTAGCTTGCGAAAGTTGTCCAGCGCAATAGCGTCCGGCACCATGCTTTCAAAATGCCAGGTTTGTAATTGATCTTCCACATCAAAGACGTAAGCTACCGGGTCTACTTGTTCCAGCAATTTATCAAACCCGCTACGTAATGGCTTTGCGTGAGGAGTAGCGGCTAAGATTGTCTGACTAGCTTTGGCTGCCAGCGTGAACGCTTTCAGTTCGGCCTGGGAAAAGCGCGGATTGGGCAAGGCTGTACGTTGGTCTTCCTCAGCCAGAAAGAAGTGCTTGCGACCGTCGTGGTATTCGTGTTGCACCGTAATGCCAGCTTGCCGAAGCTCTTGCAGTAGGCGGCGCACCTGTCGTTCGCTAACAGCCAACTGTTCTTGTAACTGTGACAAAGTGAGCTGGCTTCCGTCGTCCAGTAGTAGCCGTAGGCGTTCCAGATTCGTCGTCTTCATAGCCGATAATACTAAAATCTAAAAGAAAACCGGATATTTCGGCCATAAAATGTCCGAAATTTGTCTAAAGCCCCGGTATATTGAACCCGAAAGTAAAACAATACCATCTCACAGATGAAAGAAGTATCGCTACGGGCCGCTTTAGATGAACGAAAAGCCTCTAATCCTGAACCATACCAAAAGCTGGAAGAACTTATCAATTTGCAACGCCCGGATCGCTACGACCAGCTTACCAATACTTCGTTGGAAAGCTATCAGCAGTTACATTCGGCTGGTTTCCCTTCCGACTCGCTGGTAGACCAACTTACCGCCGAGCAAATTAAACACGTAATGAAAGTATTAAAGCTGGATGCATCACGGGTATTTCACCAAAAGGACATTGATTGGATCATCCATACGTACGGACTTTGCTTTTATGCTACTCACCACTCCCGAGGTAAACCTTGGCTGAGGATGGAAATGGACTTGAAGCAGTTTCAGCAACAAATTCTGACGCAGAAAGAGATACAGTGGCATCAAAGCAGTTATTCCGTACTCGGTACCTCGCCTGCCCTTAGCGGCTATCCGGTACCAAACCCGCGTGTACCACTACTGCTTTTCAATCTGGGAAATGATTTCCATTTTCTGGTAAGCACGTACGATAGCTGGATACCGGCAATTAGAAGGCTACTCTACTGGCCATTTGCCAGCCGACGAAAGGGGTTCATCGCATACATAGTTGGTTTTGTTAGCTTCTTTTTGCTAATAGCAATTCTGCCTAAAGA
>NZ_JBARYM010000056.1:0-3639 GCF_049647865.1 Tunicatimonas sp.
AAACCGGAACTACTGATTCTGGATGAACCTACCGCGTCTATCACCGAGGTAGAAACCAAGATTCTGTTTAGTATCATTCACCGTCTAAGGGAAGAAGGGACATCCATTATCTACATCTCCCATCGCATGGCCGAAATCTTTGAGATTGCCGATCGGGTGTCAGTACTGAAGGACGGTCAGCAGCAGGGAACGTTCCTCATTCAGGAAGTTACCGTTGATACACTGATCCGTAAGATGGTGGGGCGCGATTTGAAGGTACAAGATACTCAAAGCTACGCCAGCCAGCAGGTAGTTTTGGAAGTCAATAATTTGCAAGGAGAACGCTTTCGTGATGTTAGCTTTCAACTGAAGAAAGGAGAAATTCTGGCTCTGGCCGGACTGGTCGGTGCCGGTCGTACCGAAGTGGCTCGAGCTATCCTGGGGGCTGATCCTGTTTTAGGAGGAAAAGTGTTTTTAGAAGGCAAACCCGTCAAGATCAATCACCCGGGGGATGCTATCCGGCAGGGAATTGGCTACCTGCCCGAATCGCGGAAGGCGCAGGGATTGTTTTTGGAGATGAGCGTAGCCGACAATGTAGTGGCGGCTAACTTGGAAGCAGTGTCTGATCGAGGGGTACTGAAACCGCAGCAGATTAGACAGCAAGCTGAAGACTATATTCAGCAGCTTCGTATCGTTACTCCTAGTAGTCAGCAGAAAGTATTTAACCTGAGTGGGGGCAATCAGCAGAAAGTGGTACTGGCCAAGTGGCTGATGCGGCAGCCCAAAGTGTTTATTGTGGATGAACCCACCCACGGAGTGGATGTGGGAGCGAAATCCGAGATTTATGCTATCTTGAACGAACTTACCCAGCAGGGAGTCAGCATTCTATTGATCTCTTCGGAACTGCCGGAGGTGCTACTGTTGAGCGATCGCATTCTGGTGATGTGGAACGGCATTATTACCGCCGAACTCAGCCGCGAGCAGGCCACCGAAGAGGAAATTATGCACTACGCTTCGGGTACCAAAACCATGTATACTTAACCTATGAACCGAGCCCGAATTCTTCAGGGATTGCAAGACCGAGTAGTCACGTTGACCCTCACCATCGTAGTCATGTTCGTGGTGTGCAGCCTGATTTGGCCCACCAAGTTTCCCACGTTTGATAATATCTCGCTGGTACTGCTTAATCTCTCCATTGAGTCTATTGTCGCGGTCGGTATGATGCTCTTGCTAATCTCGGGAATGTTTGACCTTTCGGTAGGTTCCGTCGTAGCTTTCGCCGGTAGTATCACTGCCTACCTGATGTACTATTACGGTATGTACACTCCGGTAGCCATCCTGGTCGGGCTCGGGCTCTCTGGGGTTATCGGTTTAGTGAACGGATTACTCGTCGCCAAAGTAGGCATTAACCCGCTCATTCAGACGCTAGCCATGATGGGCATCGTTCGGGGATTAGCTCTGATGATTGCTGGGGCGGGTATTCAGAACCTACCGGCGGATTTTAACGCCATTGGTCAAACTAAGATTCTAGGTATTCAGTCGCCGGTGTGGTTGATGCTGATCATTGTGATGGTTTTCAGTATTCTGGTAGCCCGCACCGTGTTTTTCCGGCAGTTCTACTACATCGGCGGTAACGAAAAAGCCGCTAACCTCTCGGGTATCCGGGTAGACCGAGTGAAGATTATCGGTTTTGTGATTATTTCATCCCTAGCGGGTATTGCCGGAATTTTACTAGCCTCTCGACTGGGAGCGGCACTGGCCACCTCCGGGCGGGGCATGGAACTACGCGTAATCACCGCCGTAATTCTAGGTGGAGCCAGTTTGCTAGGCGGTCAGGGAAAAATTATTGGAGCACTACTCGGTACGCTCTTTATGGGATTGGTTAGTAACATTATGATTCTAGCCCGGGTATCCGGCTACTGGCAGGAGATAATCCTCGGCCTTATCCTGATCGGAGCAGTAGCCATTGATATCTTACTGAAAAAACGAAGCGGAACCACTCCCAAAAAATACGTTCAACAAGCTACCTCAGTAGCATCACCCCAACAAGTACAAGCCTGATATGACACCTTATTCTGATTTAAACCTCATCCCTTTACCTCCCGCCACACATCCCCCCCTTCTTAAAGGGGCCACCGTGGAACGGGATAGGGGGATTTCAACTCTCAAAATCATCCGAATTAATCAAATCTATCTCCTCTCACTACTTATCCTCACCCTAATTGCCTGCGACCCTGAAAAAGGAGCCAAATACCGCGAACAGCAAAAGGCTAATCAAACTGTGGAAATTGACCCAAATGAAGAATACGTGATGGTCACCACTGCCGTAAATATGCCACTGTACGTTAATCACGATCAGGCAGCATTTAAGAAATGGGGGCAGCAACGAGGGGTCAAAACTTCCATTCTTGGTCCCTCCGAGTGGGATGTACAAGCGCAGATTGCTACTATCGAACAAGTAGTAGGTACTCGCCCCACCGGCTTGCTAGTCAACGGTACCGATCCGGCGATTGCTTCGGCCATCAATAAAGCGGTGGAAGCGGGTATTCCTACCGTGGTTTATGATTCGGATATTCCTCAGAGTCAGCGTCACGCTTTTCTGGGCACCGATTGGTACGAGATGGGCCGTTTGCAAGGCGAAGCAATGGCGAAGCTCATTAATGGTCAAGGAAAAGTAGCCTGTATGGGTATTCTGGGGATGACCAACATGGAGGCCGGTTTCCAGGGATTACAAGATGTGCTGGCCGAATACCCCAATATTGAATTTATTGGCAAGTACGACGACAAGGCCAACGTAGAGGAAGCGGCTCGTATCACCTCTGACCTAATCAGTGCCAACCCTGACCTCGCTGGAATTTGCGGTTTTGACTCCAACAGTGGCCCTGGCATTGGTTTGGCGATTAAAGAATCGGGAAAAGCCGGTCAGATCAAAGTAACCACTGTAGATTGGGAGCCAGAGCATCTGAAACTAGTAAAAGAGGGTGTGATTGATTTACTCGTCGGGCAGAAGCGCGAACTTTTCACTTGGTACGGAGCCCAATTTCTGTACGATATGGTGCATCAAACCAACCGCCTTTCGGGTAACGATCAGGCCGCCGGAATCACCAACGTACCCTACCAGGTTAATACCGGCCTGCTCACTATCACCCCCGAAAACGTAGATCAATTTATTGATTTATGAACGGCAGCTATAACCATTTTTTTTATTTCAGAGCCTGCATCAGCTTTTTACTGCTAAGCCTAATTTTCCTATCCTGCGATCCGAAGAAAGGCGCGAAGTACCGCGAACAGCAAACTGCTAACCAAACGGTAGAAGTCAATTCTGATGAAGAGTACATAATGGTCACTACTATTGTCAACTACCCCATGTACGTCAACCACGATCAGGCTGCTTTTAAACACTGGGGCCAACAGCGGGGAGTGCAGACTGCAATATTGGGTCCTTCCGAATGGGATATACAAGCCCAAATTGCCACCATCGAGCAAGTCATCGGCACTAAGCCTACCGGTTTGCTGATTAACGGCACCGATCCGGCGATTGCCTCGGCTATTGACAAAGCGGTGGAAGCCGGTATTCCTACGGTGGTCTACGACTCAGATATTCCGCTGAGTAAACGCCACGCTTTTCTCGGTACCGATTGGTACGAAATGGGTACACTG
>NZ_JBARYM010000057.1:0-10562 GCF_049647865.1 Tunicatimonas sp.
TACCGCCAGGAGAAACCCTTTCACGATGTGTACTTCACTGGCATTGTTCGTGATCAGCAACGGCGAAAAATGTCTAAATCGCTAGGTAACTCGCCTGATCCGCTAAAACTCATTGAAAAATACGGAGCAGATGGAGTACGAACCGGAATGCTGTTTAGCTCTCCCGCCGGTAACGATTTGCTGTTTGATATCAAGTTATGCGAACAAGGACGAAATTTTAGTAACAAAATTTGGAATGCTTTCCGGTTGGTGAAAAGCTGGCAGGTAGATGAACAGAAGAAAGACCAAGCAAATAGTACTGCTATTGCCTGGTTTGAGGCTTGCTTTAACCAAGCGCTGGTAGATTTAGAAGATCATTTTTCTAAGTACCGCATGTCGGACGCGCTACAAACGGTATACAAATTGGCCTGGACCGACTTCTGTTCCTGGTATCTGGAAATGATAAAACCTGCCTACGGGGAAGCTATTGATGCAATGACTTACGAGGCCACCATCGGCTACTTTGAGAAATTGATGAAAGTACTACACCCGTTCATGCCATTCATTACTGAGGAGCTATGGCACCAACTAGCTGACCGGGACGAAGACGATTACGTAATTGTTGCCGAATGGCCCCAAGCTGATCAAAAGGAAGGTCGAAGTCAAACTGACCAAACTCTTTTACAAGGCGGAGCAGCAGTCTTTGAAGTGGTTGGTAACATTCGTAGTACGCGAAACGCGCGGCAAATCGCTCAAAAAGAGGCTCTACCGTTGTACGTTAAAAGCAATGCACCTGAAGTTTATCATCAATTTAGTAGTATCATCCAGAAGTTGGCTAATGTTTCGTCTATTGAGTTCACTGATGATAAAGTAGAAGGAGCTGACAGCTTTATTGTGACTACTGCTATGGGACAGCCTGACAGCTTTTTCATTCCGCTCGGTGATGCTATTGACGTAGATGCTGAGGTTGAAAAACTAGAAAAAGAGCTGGCCTACCAAAAGGGTTTTGAAGCATCGGTAGATAAAAAACTAAGTAATGCTCGCTTCGTAGAAAATGCCCCCAAGTCGGTAGTAGACGCCGAACGCAAAAAGCAAGCCGACGCTAAAGCTCGCATCAAGACGATTGAGGAGCAGTTGAAGAGTTTAAGAGGAAAGTCTTAATTATCGCCCTGGAACTATTATAGTTGTAATAAGTAGGTAGTACTATTTACGGCCGTTTTGGTTTAACGTAAGTCATTGGTAAGCAAGCGTAAAGAGTTCATTTTGATCTAATCGATTAGGGAGATGGCTTGCTCTTTGCCAATCTCATTCAATTAGTAGCCGACGCTGAAGAACACGATTAGAAGTTTGAATTTCTAGTAAATAAAATCCTCTTGGTAGAGAGGCTACATCAATACGAGCACTACGCTGATCTGATAACGGTTGATTTTGAATAATTTTCCCCTGCGTATCCAGTAAGCGATAAGCAATCAGGCGTTCGGTGGTAGCTTCACTTTCTAAAAATAATGCCTGAGAAGCAGGAACTGGATACAAGCGAATGCCGTCGGCTAGATTATCATCCAAACTAGTAACAGTTTTGTCGGCAATTATAGTCAAAACAAATTCATCGCTCACACTGGCAGCCGAAGTGTCGGCAGCGGTTATTTTAATAGTTAATTCTCCGGCTTCCGGTGGATTACCACTTAGCGTATTAGCTGATGGGTCAAAAGTAAGCCAGTCAGGTAGCGCAGTATCATCGGCTAGCGTTACTGTTAGCGTCAGCGTATCGCCTTCGTTATCATCCTGGAATGCGTCAGTGGGAATTACGAAACTAAAAGTAGAACCTACGGCAGACTGCTGATCTTCAATGGATTGGGCCACTATTGGGGGAATATTTTCGGCAGGTTCGCTAGTTTCACCCTTAACAGCATTACTGCGGTACCAAGCCAGTTCAGTATCGGTTAAAACTACCAAATCTGTATCAGTATCTTGGTCAATATCGTGTTTGAATAGCAATACGTCCTGACTAGCAAATTTCTCAATCACCGTATACTCCCCGAACATTGTGCTGCCATTCTGATTTTTCAAATAGGCTAACTCTTGTTCGTCTCCGGTATTGTTTACTACTACTAAGTCTTGATCTAAGTCATTGTCAATATCTAAGAAAAGCCAGGGAATCAATGTAAAGTCATAGTTGCTACCAAACGTTATGGTTTGCTCCTGGTAAGAACCATCGTTATTCGCTAGAAATAGTGTGACTTCAGCCTCAGAAAAAAGAAGGAAATCGGCTAGGCTATCGCCATTAATATCCAAAATTTGGTCGAAAGGAAAATCCGGGGCTTGAAGTACAACAAAGCTTCCTGCCGAAGATCGGGTATAAATACTGCCATCAATAATTAAGTCAGTGATTCCATCACGATTTAAGTCGTAGACCTCTTCTAGTACTCCAATAATTTGGGTGTCGACTACTTCATACGCGCCATCAGGTTGGCCTGTCAGCACAAATACCTCACCATCGACACTGAGCGAACGATCACTGAAAGCTACATCAGGGAAACTGTCGCCGTTAAAGTCACCAGTATAAATAGCATCTAGCGTTCCGCTGTATAGCGTATCTTTTTTGCCTAGGGTAGCATTTTCTTGAACAGCATAGCGAAAAATGCCTTTTCCTTCAATGGCAGCACCACCGATTAACAATAAATCGGTACGCTCGGGAGTTTTCAGTATCGCCGCATCGCCTGGAATGAGAGTATTTAGCGTTAGTAGGTCTGGAGGGGTAGCTAGAGTACTATCTTGGTTTGCAAAACGTAGCACCCGGTTGCTGGTACCTTCGGTTACAATCACTTCGGGAAAACCATCTTGATTAAGATCTCCAAAGTTAACGAAAGTGCCGCTTTCATCAGAAAATGGTATAGGTACTGCTCGGCTATCGGTCAAATATTTAGGAGCTGCAAAAGTAGCCTGTCCTAGGTTTTCTTGCCAAACCAGTTCATTAGGAGTCTTTAAGATGATATCTAGCTGCTGATCATTATTTAGGTCTACGTATGAGCCAGTGAGAAGCGCACCGTTTAGCAGACGAGGAGTAAACTGGAAGTTTCCGGTGTTTTCGTACCAACCAACGTATTGATCAAAGTCGGACTCGGTACGAGCAAACGCCAGTGCAAAGGTAAAGCTGGCCAATATATCCAGATCGCCGTCCTGATCAATATCATTCGCTCGTGTATTCTGAGGCGAAAGATCAAATTCTTCTAACTCAATCAGGCTACCTTTTAGCATAAATTCATCATTTACGAATGAATAGAGTTTGGGGGTAATGATACCGTCTTCTCCGTCAAGGGCATAAGATATTACTAGTTCATTGGTATCGTCTCCATCAAAATCTCCGATTAATATGTCGGGGATAAAAAAAGTTGTTTCACTGATAATATTGGTGGTATCAGGAGAGAAAACACCATTTCCGGTATTACGTTGCCACACAACTTGATTATTGACCCCATTGGTAGTAAATAGATCGTTCTGTCCGTCTTGGTCAAAATCCCCAATGTGTATCAGCTCCCCTTCAGTGATCAAGGTGGGTTCCGCAAAATTTAATTCGCCTTGGTTGGCAATTAAGAAGAGCTGAGCATCAGTATTGAACGAAGAATAAATAAAGTCGGCTAGACCATCACCGGTAAAATCAGCCAACTCAAACGCCTCGCCAGTGTAGTCTGAAATCAATGGGGCCACAGCAGAAAAGCCACTGGTGCCCTCATTTCGGTACCAGCTAATAGCACTACTCTCCGCTTGAAGTATAATAATATCCGCATCTCCATCATCATCAATATCGCTAACTAGCACATTTTCCCATTCACTCGTATTGGTTGCTACATCAATTTCTTGAGAAAAGTTACCACTCCCATCGTTGATGAGTATCCGATAATCACCAATACAGCATTCTTCTTCGCCCGATTGAAAAATCAGAATATCTTGGGCCGCATCGTTATTAAAATCAGCGGTCAGCACCAAGTTTTGATAATTTTCGCTATTGATTAGGCTTATTTTAGGTTGAAATGCTTCTTGCGCTGAAGCCGACCAATGAACAATTAAAATAATGAGTATAATATGAATAGTGATAAGGCGCATACAGATTAGTTGTTGTTGATGCAATAGGTAAACCGCAAAAATATACAAATTTTGAATTACCCCTGACTGACTCAAGGCTATAATTCCCGGTAGCGATAAAGTACTCTTACTGATCTGATAAGCGAATATATTTTACAGAAGATACTTTGCGAAAAAAAATACCCTCATTCTTAATGAAAAAGAACGAGGGTAAATTAGCGAAATAATACAATATTGTCAAAGAAGACGATAATGCATTAATATTGGCTATTTAATTAGGAGCCGGGTTTGATACAATTTTTGACCAGTTTGTAGCTCTAACAAATATATACCTTCAGTTAGGGCTGATACATCAATTCGAATTTTTTCACTTAGGTTTTGACTGAATCGTTTGGCTAGCACCGTTTTCCCCTGCACGTTGATTACTCGATACGATTGAAGTTGAGCCACAGTCGCATTACTCTCAATAAAAATGGCGTGGTGGGCCGGTATTGGATACACGTTCCACTGCGTAGAGATATCATCTCCAATAGCCGTAACCCCTTCAACTGACAGAACAAACTCATCGCTGACACTATCGCCCGCCGCGTTGGTGGCGGTAATTTTGATGGTAAGAGTTGTACCACTGGCGTTAGGTGGCATGCCACTTAGTGTGTTCGTTTCAGCGTTAAAAGTAAGCCACTCCGGTAGTGATGAATCATCAGCCTGAGTAACCGTTATCTGGAGATCATCCCCCCGAAACACGTCGTTCGGAATTACTAGCGTGAAGGCTTCGTTCGTAGCGGCCTGCTGGTCACCGATAGGATTAATAACACCAAGTACATCAACTGCATTTGCCGGAGTTACTGAAATAGCTAATGTCTTAACGTACAATCCACCCCGGCCATCGTCAGCTTGTATTTCTACTAAATAGCGATCTTGGGTAGCAACATCGAGGCTAGTAGTACTTAATAGCTTATTTTCCTCAATTGAAAAAGGAACTTGACCGTTACGATCCAGTAATTCATACTGGTGTTCGTCGTCTATGTCGGGGTCAATTGTACTTAATGTACCCACTAACGTTCCCGCTGGTTGATCTTCCTCAATACTTGCGTTACTAATCACAATGTTGGTAGGGGCTCGGTTAATTTGGTCTTCTACGTTATTCACCAATACGGTAAACACTTTACTAACAGCACCACCTCTCCCATCGTCGGATTGAATGCGAATACTGAGTTGACTTAGCGTTTCGTAGTCAAAACTCATCGCTGACCGCAATTCGTTCTCCTGAATATTGAATGAGTTGTTGTGGGTGCTACCTGTTCCGCTAACTAGCTGGTAGGTAAACGTCAAATTATCAGGATCATCTGTAGTTAGCAGGCCTACTAAAGTACCCGCCGGAACATTTTCATCAATCGTATTATTATCCAGCGTAATGTCGGTAGGAGACTGATTGGGGTTGTCGGAAAGATTGATTACTTCAATAGTAAAGGTGCTGGCAAACTGTCCACCCTTTCCGTCGTCGGTTTGCACTCGGACAGAATACGTTTTTTGCTCTTCATAATCCAGACTCTCGGTGGTTTGCAACTGATTGCCTATAATCTGGAACAAATTATTACCAGCACTTCCTTCGCCTTCTACTAAGCTGTACGTATGCCTGTCAGCAGCATCGGCATCAGTGGTAGTGAAGTTGCCTACTATGGTGGTAGCGGGTTGATTTTCTTCTACCGAGGCTTTATCAATCGCAATAGCTGTAGGAGCATTATTGGTACTTTCGTCTAAATCGTTAATGGTGATAGATAAGGTTTCAGAGTAGGTGCCCCCTTGGTTATCTTCAACCTCAACTCGAATACTGTAATTATCTTTCTGCTCAAAATCAAAAGTTTCAGTTGCTAGAAGATTATTGCCGTCTACAGTAAAGCTTTCATTATCTTCATCTCCTGAACCAGTCACCAATTTAAATGTATGCGTGTCATCCTCGTCAGGATCTTGTGTGCTAAGCTCGCCTACGGTTGCTAAGACCTCGTTATTTTCATTGATGGTATTAGATGACAATATAATAGTAGTAGGATTATTATTCGTATCGTCTACGTCTTCTATTTCGATCTCAAAATTTTCTTCATAGCTTTTACCACGGATGTCAGTGGTTCTTACCCGAATGCTGTACGTATCTCTGTTTTCGAAGTCAAAAATTTCGCTGGTAATTAGGGCGTTGTCCTGGATACTGAAAGAACTATTATCCGTATCACCATCTCCCGCCACTAAGTCATACACAAAGCCCTCGCTATTATCAGGATCAGTCGTATTAAATTTTCCTACTTCAGTGCCTATCGCTTGATTTTCACTAATAATATTATCAACTAAGTTAATATTAGTCGGAGCCTCGCTGGGGTTGATAACAACCTGAGCATCTTCAGTAGTGAGCGAAATTGCTTGTTCTTCAGTATTAGTCGCCGTTTGCTCAACTGGTTCGCTACTAAAAGAAATAGCTGTGTTACTTTGTTCATCTCCGGTGAGGACTAGCCGTAGTGAAAGCAAAGTGCTACCGTCAGTTTTAGAAGCTCCGCTTGGATCGTTCCAAGTAATTCCCACTCGTCCATCTTCCGTTTGGGAGGCTTCTATGGTAAGATTTTCGCTGCTTTCTACTTCTGCGTAGGTAGCTACACTATTATCCCAAGTCAAAGAAAGTGAGAGAGCGGTAATATTAGAGAAGCCACCTTCTATCTTCAGGGGAATTTTGATTGTGTCTTGTTGCAAACCATCCTGATTTTCCAATGCTAGCGATAGGTCAGTAGGCGCTTCCTTAGCAAAAAGGTTTTCAAACTTGGTTAGGCCATTCAAGCTCACGTATAAGTCCGGATCAGAATCGCCGTCAGTATCATTTAGCTGAAAGCGAAAGATGCCTTCATTTACAATGACAGAATTATTTTCAAATGTTCCTTGGCCATCCGTATTTTCTTTCCACGAAAGAGCGTTTCTTCCTTCTATTATCACATCAGCGTCGCCATCAGTGTCAATATCTACGTACTCTCGCGGCTCATTTTGCTCCGTTACCTCAGAAAAGGTTTTTACATTAAAGGTACCTGAGCCATCATTTTCGTACCAAGAAGCATCACCCACAATAAATCTCTCGTCCAACACCAAGTCAATATCACCATCGCCATCAAAGTCTACTGGAGTACCTTCAACTTCAGTGCGAATGGTATAGTCACCACTTCCGTCGTTCTCGTACCAGTTTCCTTCAGCAATAATATCAGTTGCTCCGTCGCCATTCAAGTCAGCTACAGAGAGCGGAATAGGAATTGTTGCACTCTGCTCAAAACTGCCGTTATTGTTTTTGAAGACTGCATTAAAGGCCGCTACTTCAGGATAACCATCCTGATCGCTATCAAATATTTTAAGTTCTTTATTGAAGACTCCCTTTCCACTGCCGACGGGTTTTCTTTCGCCAAACGTACCACTCCCTAAGTTTTCATACCAAATAATTTCCCACTCTTCCTCATCTGGATCAAACGCTCGTATGCGAGTGTACAGAGAAGCTACAGCATCTAAATCGCCGTCGTTGTCTAAGTCAGCAAAGCGAAGTGATTCGGGTATAATACTGGAAACATCGTTAAGCACCTGAACTTGATAATCACTGGCAGGTTGAGATAGTACTACGGTAATAGCTGAAAAGCCGTTCGTTACGTCACTAGGAAAAGCGATGCTGCTAATGTTGCTACTAACTAATAGAAAATCGGCTAAATTATCACCATTGAGGTCTGCTGTGCGAATTTCACCATTAGGTGAAACACCTGTTCTGGCTACCAAATTTTGAAAGGTGAAATTGTCACTATTACCCAATAGTAGATCAACTCCTTTAGGACGCCAGGCTGCAAAATCGTACTGGTTATCTTGGTTGTAGCGGCCTACATCCAACATATAATATTGCTCAGCTATTATTTCGTAAGAAAAACTTCCACTCTCATTCTTAAACCAGAAAATCTTATCGTTGCCAGAAAAAGAAGCGTCCTCATTTGGATCAGTAAACTTGCTACCGCTTACTATATCTAAGAAGCCATTATTATCATAATCAATAATAGTGAAATTGACCGGGTCGCCCTCTTCCTCGTAATTATCTACAGAAAATGGCAAATAAGAACCGTTATCATTCCTGAAAATACTGATGTTTCCACGTCTAAAAAGTTCGATACCGTAGTAGGCTATGTCAATGTCCCCGTCGTTATCCATATCGAATGGTTCAGCCCGCCGCTCAGTATCAAAAGGATAGACATCTTCATTACCAACTAGCGTTTCCTCTACCCAACTATCATCGGCCCGATATTCATAGCTCATAATACTGTTGGTGCTTATATTGTATGTGGCTACGTTAATAGCTCCGTCTTGGTCTAAGTCAGTTGCAAAGAGTACTTGGAAGATGCGATTATTGATTTCAAAAGATTCAGTGAATTCACCTTGTCCATTGTTTTTATACCAAGATTTGCTACAGCCGCATAAAAAATCCAAATCATCGTCTCCGTCAATATCCTTAAATATAAAACTGCTTTTATTGTCATTATAACCATCAATAATATCTGTAATGATATTGAACTGCCAAGAGAACTCTTGACCAAGCCCTCTATTCATAAGCCAGACAACCTTTCGGTTTTCTAGCTGATAAATCGCTAAATCAAGGCGTCCGTCACCATCTAGATCGGCAGGGGTAATTCTTGTCCACTCCGCATTATCATTTTTAAGTAACTGTTCGTTAGTAAACTGGCCGGTACCATCGTTATATTTGACGTAATGTCCGCCTGAAATTATGCTTCCCGCAGGGCGAAAGACAATAATATCTTGAAGTCCATCTTGATTGAGGTCTACCGAGGCTTCGTATATTTCGTCGGGAATGTTACTAATGATACCTTCTCTTTCTCCAAACTGGCCGGTAGCTGGAACTACACTTAATAAAAGTAGAGAAAAGGATAGTAAGTAGGTAAAATTGCGCAGCATAGAGTTTTGTAGTAAAAAAATTAAACTTTAGTTTGAATTAAATATATAATTAACATTCAATTGAACAAAGTTGTTTGATAAGTTTTTATGAGATACTAGTCGAGAAAACAATAGTAGTACATAGTAAGCACTCAGGAATAAATAGACTTGATAGACTTACCTTGATTGATAGTATTATCATTAAGTTAGTTAAATCGTTTAGGTTAATGGTAGAATGAGATCAATAACCCGTAATCTCTTTAAGCTTAGCAAAGAAGGCCTTCTTGCGGGGCGAGTTAATTCCCCAATCTACTGGAATACTCTGGTAGCCATCTTCAAAGCCTTCACCGTCTAGTCGGTAATCGAAGAACCCCCAGGAGGCATAAGATTGTACCGCAGTAACTAAGTTATTCGTATCTTCTTCAAAATCAAAATGATCATCTTCATTAAAGACAATGGGCATAGGAGAGTAAACAGCTACTTGTTTGGTTTGAGTTACCATTTCGGCAATCCGAGCTGGTTCGTGTACTCCGTTACCGTGAATTAGAATAAAATCGGCAGACTGCACTACATTAGGTAGAGGAATACTGTTGCCGTTGTAGCTAGTACTTACCAGATACCGAAACCCACCTTTTTCTTTAGACTTTACTAGCTCAATAAGCTCGTGGATGCGGTTAGCTTTTATAATATCTCGATCGTAGCTTTTGTTATCACATTCATTAGCCACCTCAATTAGCACATGGCGATAACCCTTCTGGTGCAGCCAGTCAACTACATTTTCCGTAGCATCTTTCACGGCTACGTCATCCTTTAGATTTTGATCTTGTCCAAAATAGAACAGTCCAACAATCGGCACCATGCCTAACTCATCAGCTTTATCCAGAATCTTACTCAGTCGGGCAAAGTAGGCCGGACGTAAACTACCGTCTTCTTCGTATGCCGAATTATACCAATTCTTATTACCGTAGCCCATGGGGCTGCCTCCTTGCAAATTTACAGTGAAAGCTAGTAAACCGTGCGCCAGCCATTCTTCCATAGCCGCAACAAACTCGTCGGTATTACGGTCGGGGTTCCACTCGCCGGTATCGGGGTATTTCCAGCGAACAGCAGTTTCAGGATTTAAATCGTCAAAAACTCCCTGTACCATACGAGAGTTAAATAGCAGTCCCTCAATCTTATTCCCTTCCCACATCTGGCCCAGATAGGTGGGTTGCCCGTTGATAAGAAACTGTTCCCCTTCAATAGAAACCGTTGTTCGGTTTTGACTCACCACAGGAAAAGTTAGCAGAAGCAGTAAAGAAAGCAGAAGATAAATTGATGTCGCGTATATATTAAGCGAAGGTAGAATGCGACTAAGACGAAAAGAAGTATTCTTTAGCATAACAGATAGGTTGTGATTAGTAATGTTGTACTAAAGAATCAAATTAAACGCCGAAAAGCAACTGTTCAACAAAGAGTAGAAAATCAGTCTAGTGCTTTGTCAATGTTTAAATTCGGGTTCAGGCAGTCGTGAAATTTGTCCTAGACAGAGGCGCAAAAAATGAGCATAGCCGTAG
>NZ_JBARYM010000058.1:0-8057 GCF_049647865.1 Tunicatimonas sp.
GTTGACAGTAATATGATAGTTTACTTGTTCTTCTGAAGTGTGATAGTGTGATTTCTGTAATGCCTGATAAATTATACTATGGTCAGTACGATACGCCGGAACACAATCCCGAATTTCTATAGATTGAACATGCCGTTGAGCCAATATTGTTTGCACAAATCGTAAGAAGTCAGAAATCTGATCCTCCGTTAGTGAACGACTATATTCTAAAGATCCAAAAGGTAATTCCGGCAAACTGATTGCCCGTAGCGTACCATCTTCCTGCTCTCTGATTACAAAATGAATACGAGCCTCGACGCTTCGCCTTTGGTGATTCACCGCATAAAACGACTGAACCGGATAGTTTTTTAAGGCCAAAAAGTTTTCCTGATTGTACAGAAACGGTTCAAATGCTAGTGAATAGCCAGTGGGTCGTGAACCATCAACAAAGTTGAACATTATATCGGACATGCAAATTCATAAGCTGAAACAACTGCGAAGATACACAAAAGACTTATTCACTTCTAAGCGAGTCTACCGGGTTGGCTACTGCGGCTTTGATAGATTGCCAACTTACCGTAAGTACGGCGATTAGCATAGTACCTACTCCTGCCGCTAGCAGTACTTCAGGACCTATCGCTACGCGGAAAGCGTAAGATTGTAACCACTCATTGAGTGCGAAATAGGTTAGCGGTAACGCGATAATGATAGCAATACCAATCAGTTTGATAAAGTCGCGGGCCAGCAAAACTGTAATACCACTCACCGAAGCACCCAGCACTTTTCTAACTCCAATCTCCTTCTTGCGCTGCTGAGTGGTGAAAGCCGATAAACCAAATAAGCCAAGTCCGCCAATGAATAAGGCTAACAAAGCAAATATACTAATCAGTTGGCTAAACCGCTGTTCGGACTGATACTGCCGGTTGAAGTAGTCGTCGAGGAAAAAGTAGGAGAAAGGATTGCCAGGAAAAGTGGCCTCCCAGTTATCTTCAATGTAAGCGACGGTTTCTTCTAAATCCTGCGTATTGACTTTTATTACGTAGTACTCTGAACTTACCGTATTGAGTATGAATAGCATGGGTTCAATGGCAGTCTTGAGCGATTCCTGATGAAAATCGTTCACCACTCCCACAATATTGGGGTGCCAGTCGCCATCGCCGATCGTAACCGTTTGACCAACGGCTTCTTCTGGGCTGTCAAACCCTAGCATACTTACGGCCGACTCAGTAATAATGACTGAGGTGTCTTGGTCATTCGTAAACCCTTTGGAAAAATTTCGTCCTGCCAGCAAGTTCATCTCAAACATATCGATGAAATCGTAGTCAATACCGTTAAGCCGGATAGTTTGGGCCTCTTCCTGCGGAGTTCCGTATTGGCGGATAAGGAATAGCCATTTCCGCTTTTTGCCTGGTACTAAATGGACTCCTGCTACTTTTTCAATCGAGCTGTGCTGTAGGAGCTCATTTTTGAACTGCTCATTATCATTTTGCATTTCCTGCCAATCTTGCGGACGAACACTGGGACGTTCTAGCACTAATGTTTGATCAATACTAAATCCTAAGTCCTGATTGAGCATGTACTGCATTTGCTGGTAGACAATAAACGTACCGGCTACTAAGGTAATAGCCGCGGCAAACTGAAATACCACCAATGTCTTGCGTAGAATAACTCCGTGGCTAGAGTTGCGAAATTTTCCCTTGAGTACTGCAGCCGGCCGGAAAGATGACAGCACAAAAGCTGGATATAGTCCCGATAGCAATGAGCCGAATACGAATAGTCCAGCAATAATGATCCAGAGCCAGGGCTGGCTCCAAAAGTCTGCTACCGAAAACTGCAAGCCGGTAAGCGCATTAAAGGTCGGCAGAAATACAATCACTAGCAGTGCCGCAATGATGATGGCTACCAGATTCACCAGTAAGGATTCAGCCAAAAACTGCCGGACTAATTGCTGACGAAAGGCACCTAGTGCTTTTCGTACACCAACTTCCCGGCTGCGGTCGGTGGCCCGAGCAGTAGACAGGTTCACGTAATTAATCCAGGCGATGATGAGGATAAAGCTGGCGATAATCAATAAGCTAAATATTACCTTCGCATTCCCGTTGGTTTCGGCTTCGTTCTGTAGGTCGGAATAAAGGTGAATGCTTTCTAAGGGCTGCAGCAGTAGGTCTTCTCGGCGATTCTGCTCGGCCAGCCCAGGTTTATACTGCTTTACAACTGCCGGGAACTGGGCTTCCAGCGACGTGGGTGAGGTATCATCCTCTACCAGCACGTAGGTGTAGAAGTCATTACGATCCCAGGTGAGGTCGTAGCGCTCTTTGGCCCAGTCGCCCCGGTTGTAGAGGGTATTGTAGGAGATCAGTACTTCAAACGTAAGATGCGAGTTCTCAGGAATATCTTTGAAGACTCCGGTTACTTCGCAGCTTTCATCGTTGAAGTCATCGTCTTGCAGCCGAAGCGTTTTACCCATTGGATCAGCATCGCCGAAGTATTTTTCGGCCATCGTCTCCGAAATAATGATTGAGAATGGATTCTCTAATGCAGTAGCCGGGTTGCCTTTCACCATCTCAAACGAGAAGATGGTAAATAGGGAAGCATCAGCATACATCAACTTGTCTTGTTTGAGTTGTACCGGACCATTGGGGGCATCTTCGTACGTTAGCACAATATTATTCTTGTAACCCATATTGTACAGGCGGGTGTAGTCAACAATTTCTGGAAACCCAGCTTTTAGTGCCGGACCTACTCCTGGGAAGTTTTCAGCATCTTTTTTTACCAGTTCTCCATCCAAATACAAGTCGAGCTGCACCCGGTATATTTGGTCTTGTTGATCGTGGAAGTCATCGTAGCTTCGCTCAAATACCACGTATTGGGTAATCATTAAGAAGGCAGCAATACCTACGGCCAAGCCTAGTATATTAATAATGGAGTAAAATTTCTTGGCGAGTACGTTGCGGATGGCAACAGTAAAATAATTTTTTAGCATAGCGGGGTTGTTTTGAAAATGTTGTTTTCGTTTTCGGATATAATCCGGGTGAAGGAACATCAGCACATTGAGCCAGTAAATAAGCTGCGCCCATCGTAATCCTTTCGCCTCCACCCTTCGCTGAAAGAGTTCGTACAAATCGCCCTCTACCTCGTCCAGCAGTTCGGGGCGGCAGTACCAACGAAGAAAGCGAGCAGCGAGTCGGGGTGGTGAATGATTGTAATCAGCATTCATCTAAAAGACAGCTTAGTGGGATTTTCACTTTGGTTCATAATATTTTGTTTGCTCTTCATTCTGATAATCGTATGATCCTGCTTATCCTGATCCAGATAGGGTTGTCTAGACAATATCCCATACCACGCTGGGAATCGCCTGCCATAGCGCATTACGCATCTGCCGAGCTTCGCGCAGGGTTTCTTTACCCGAATTGGTAATCGTAAACAGTCGCTTTTTTCGTCCGCCTCGCTCTTCGCTAGCTCCACCCATTTGGGAGTGCAGATAGCCCTTTTGTTCTAACCGCATGAGCGTTTTGTGAACGGAGCTTATAGTAACCTTACGATTAGTACGCTGCTCAATTTCATCGGTAATCGCCAGACCATAAGCATCGTCGTAGAGAATACCGACAGTTAGCAGTACAATCTCTTCAAATTCACCCAGATGGTTGCGTTGGTTCATTTGTTTCACCTTTGTCTATTTATATATTGGCAACGACAGTGCCAAGGCGGTAGAACGGAAAAAACGAAGGAAAGCAAGAAGATACTGTCCGATTCCGATCAAAAGCTGTTCATTACTGGACAGGTAAGGGCGCGTCCGAAGAACCTATTACTCTAGTTTTTTCGTTAGCATTGTAGCATGAAAAATGAACGGGCTATAGAAGAACTACTGGCAGAAATGCTACGGAAGCAGGATCAGCAAACGGATGTACTGCGTCTGCAAGCTGATTTGTTAACGGATTTATCTAAAAATCAGCGAACAATTGTTGGTAATCTGGAGTCATTAACTGGGGTAGTAAAGTCACTGGATGGTAGAGTAGAAACGCTAAACGGTAAATTTGATTCATTGAATGGTGAAGTGCAGGGTATCAAAGTTGCATTCAACCAAAGTACCGACAATGCTGAGCACAACTTTAAGCTTATCATAGCTGAGCTCCAAGCTATCCGGGGTGAGTTCAAACGTATGGATGAATTCGAGCGACGGTTGCAGATGCTGGAACAAAAGGTAGGCTAGTGCTCTGCCAAATCTAAAAATCCGCGATAGCTTTAGACTAGCTGTTCGCCCTCAATTTAAAGTATTGACAAAGCACTAATCGAAAAATTGCCACTTAATCCCTAAGTCAATGGCTAACGGCTGACCGGGGTAGAAAGGCGTGGTAAAATAACCATCTTCAAAATCGAGTAACCCAGCGCTAACCTGAGGCATTCGAACGAACAGTCGGGCAGTACGTACCTTTAAATTCACGAACACATCAGCAATTGGGAAGCTTTGCCCATTAGGGAGGGGCAACGGAAAATTACCAATCAAACCTAAATTATCCATTCCGTTGGGCTGTAAAAAAAATTGCTGCGTAGCTACATCGTAGTCGTAACCCAAGTACGAACTGGTATAGTGGATATCTGTACCGATCTGCAATACGATTTTCCCATCTAGAAAAATATTCTCGTAGTACAAGCGGGCAAAAGCAGTTAGCTCGGGTACGGGATAAACGTCAGCTGCCCGTCCGCTGGTCAGGGTGTAGATAGCTTGTCCCTGAAAGTGCATCTTCTTCAGAAAATTAATTCGAACCTCAGCCCCGGGCGAAAGTACCTGTACTGCACCACCCGCTTGCTCCGGATACGCCTGCCGACTGTTTAGCGTAGTATCGCGCCGATAATAAATAGGGCGGTTAATATTAGAAAGGGTAGCAAACGGACGTAGATAGATATTAGGAAATGGATATTCCAATGAGCCCGAAATTTGGTCAATAGCCGTAGGTTCAAAAGAATCTCTCCAGTAATTATGATTACCAATAAATTGCTGATTAACAAAAGTAGGCAGTACCCGGGCCCGGCTGGCTTTGGCCTTTAAAATAGGGTTGCTGAACTCAGCATCTATTCGGTAGCTTTCGGTGTTTAGGTAGTCTACTCCCCCGCCCAAAAAGGTGCTATCCCCCAGATCTAAGCGAAGATCAAACCCAGCGTAGAGTTCGGTAAAGTCTTCCCCATCCACCTGGTTCTGGCCGTAAACTGGCAACGTTGGCACGGTATCTTGGTTATAGTAGACAATAGGGCGGCGAATGCGATAATGCACACTGTAAAATAAATTACCTAAGCTGCCCTTTATCCCCACTTCATTATCCCATACATCGTATTCAATCCGGTCGGCGGTTTGTGCCGTATCTAGCAAAACCCGAGAAAAGTAACGGGTAGCCGAATCAGTATCGATAGTTTCATTACCCAATTGGTAGTAAAAAAAGTTGTTCTGATGGCGGCGGGTAAACTGATGATATACTTGCAGTAATTCACTCAACTCAAACTGATGGTACAGATGGTAATTGAACCGAAACTCCTTTGCCTCAAACCCCCGCAGCCAGACCGGGGAAGCCTGCCCAAAAAAGAATTCTGATAACCCAGAATCAGTAGTAGTATCTTCTACTACTCCTCCCGATTCATCTACATTATGCCCAAAACGGGTGGCGTTAGCCATGAGTTGGTAGCGTTCGTTTTCACTGCGATAGTGCATAAATGCCGTGATGTTACTAGAGCGCACCACATTATCACCCTCGCGACGGACCGCTCCCAACTGCTTATCAATACTTAGTGTTCGTACATTCATCCCAAAGTTTAAATTGGGACCAATATTTCGGGAGAAAGTAACATCCACCACATTTCTGCCTGTCCCTCCAAACGTGACATACATTTGGGTGAAGGGCGATTTGGTATCGTAGTAGCGTACATCTTCCGGTTCGGTTACATAAATATCATAAGCATCCAACCCGATATCAGTACCAATGGTGGTAGGCACTACCGGGTAGATATTTCGGCTCGCCATACCGATTACTCCCAAGTATTGCTGGTAGTTCAAGAAATTCTCTACTCGACTGTACTTATGCACTCCGGTTAGCACCGTATCTACCGACTGATAGATTACCCGGTTGTTCTGCAAATCTGACTGATAAATATAGCGGGAGGTTTCGGGGCCATACTGCACCGTATCTTCCTGGTTCTGGGTGGTAGTGTCCGTCGGAATATTCACCCGGCCCGGCCGCTGGGCCAATCCACTCGTAATACTAATTATCACGAATATCCACCCGGCTAATACTTTAGCAAACTGCTTATCTACAATATTTTTCAAGTCTCAGCAGGTGTTGGCATTTGCTGACGTAACCAGTCTGTAAAAGTGGTGTCGTCGGGTAAAAAATAGGTTTGAATGGGGATGTAAAAGAGCGGTAATGTCCGCCATTGTTGCGTCAGCGGACCGCCTATCATTTTCACCATGTCCTTTTCGGTGGTCATAAAGCAAACGTTTTCGGCTTGAGCGCGCTTGCGAAGGTTTTCAATATCTTTTTCCGTATAACGATGATGATCGGCAAAAGTAATATATTCTTGGGTAAGAAAATGATGTTGTACGTATTGTTGAAATAATTTGGGGTGGGCAATGCCAGAAAAAGCAATGATTTTATCTTTCATCTCGGTTCCTTCAAACACGGGTTTTGGATCGGCGTAGCGTATTTTACTAAAAAAAACAGGAGTGTCAGATTTGGTATACCGTGCGATACGGTTGGTGATTTTTTCTTGCTGGTCGGATGTCAGATTATCCGGACACTTGGTAACGACCACCGCATCGGCTCGCTCGGCTCCCGAACGGGCTTCCCGTAACCGACCTGATGGAAGAACCCAATCTTGGTAAAAAGGACGGTCAAACGAGGTAAGCAGAATATTCAGGTTGCGAGCAATGGCTCGGTGCTGGTAAGCATCGTCCAGCAAAATTACCTGAGTTTCAGGGTGGTGGTGCATTATTTCAGGAACGCCCAGTATCCGTTCTTCGGCCACCGCTACCGGTACCGACCTACTCTGATACTTCCGGCAAAACTGGTACGGCTCATCGCCCAGCGTTTCGGCTGAATCTTCGCCAGTGGCCAGCCGTACTCCCCGGGTCTTCCGGCCGTAGCCCCGGCTCAATATCGCTACCGAATAATTTTCTTGTAGCAAGAAGTCGGTCAAATACTCAATCATCGGCGATTTTCCAGTACCACCTACACTAAGATTCCCTACGCTGATGATGAACGGAGTGAAGTTTAGCGTTTTTTGGTAGCCAGCATTGTACAGCTGATTACGCAATCGTGTGATGCCGTCGTATAAAACGGTAACGGGCCAGAGTATCATTTGACCAAAAGTAAATAGCGATGATTTTTGGGAATTTATCAAAAGGTAGCTGCGTTGCTTGAATCTACGCGAAGTAAACGAATGCCGATTGTTTTATCAATCGTATTAACGGATCAATACTTCTATTTAGGTACAAGATTTGTACTACCTACCCTTTTTCAGTGTGAAATCAGTAAACTTTAAACCTGAATACCTATGAACATTCAAGTAGTGATTCGTTTGCTAGGAATCATTGTGTTAGTAGTAGGATGTTACTGGCCGACAGAAGGTAGTAGCAACCTTATCCACAGTAAAGTAAACGTAGAATCTGAAGAGGTGAGTGGCTACGAAGAGACTTAAAACGTAGAAAATGGACTACTCGTGATGACCAGTATTGGAGAGCACAAAAAGGAATTTACTAATCAGTGGAAGTACATTTTCTCTGATCCTATATACGTGCTTTTGAAAATTATTGCTGTCTTCCTGAATGTAGTGCTACTGCGGAAGCTGGCCAAAAAGGAACTATAATGCTAATCTGAGAAAAAACTCGGCTGAAATGCCGAAAACCTGCATAGTGGAGGAACTAACAATAGTATCAACTGTCTTGCAATAGGGGGGTGAGAATTTGCCAAAGGATTGGTCTGCTGCTAAGCTTTCGGCTCTTTAAGAAGCTTTATAATAATTCCGAGCTGACCTAAATGATAAATATCATGATGCAGCATTCCACGAATCACGAACAGATACGAGTAGTAATC
>NZ_JBARYM010000059.1:0-2462 GCF_049647865.1 Tunicatimonas sp.
AAGATGGCTGGGAAGTTCTAGTACCCGAAGAATATAAAGTTGGCCACGAAGCCCACTTTTCACAGGTTACCGAGAAATACCTGGAATATCTGGTAGCCGGAGAGTTACCGGATTGGGAAATCAAGAATATGCTAACGAAATATTATCTTACCATGCAAGCGTACGAGATGAGCCGGAGCAATTAGCAATGGACAATGGAGAATATATAGTGATAGCACACTGGTGAATCATGAGTTATATCTAAGAGCGTGTTTGGATTTTATGTTAAGAATTTGTTATGAGGTATTTTTTGGTCAGGCAAGGCTCTTTTTAAGGAGGATAGCCTGAGCTATCGTCCGCAAAAAAGCTGAAGTTTGACCGAAAAAGAACTATAAGAAAACTAAAAGATAAAGTTCATACACGCTCTAAGCCCTAAAACTTAATTCCTAAGCCCGTATGAATAATAATCAATCAACAACCAACAATTAATCTATGAAAATAACACTCTGCTTAGGACTGGTGTCATTTCTGTTTTTTGGCTGTGCTCAGGAAGTGGATGTGAAAACGCTTAGATTGGGGCATGGCTTGTCGGTAGACCACTCAGTACATCAGGCAATGGTGTATATGGCTGACCGCTTGAAGGAAAAATCGGGCGGTAAGATGGAGTTAAAGGTATATCCGAGTGAGCAGCTAGGTTCGGAACGGGAATGTGTGGAATTGCTTCAATTCGGCAGTTTAGCTATGACCAAAGTTTCGGCAGCCGTAATGGAAGGTTTTGTAGATAAGTACCGGGTATTAGGGTTACCTTACCTATTTGAGAGTAAAGCTCACGCTTTTAAAGTATTAGATAGTGATGTTGGTAAAGAAATTTTGGAATCAGGAGAATCTATCTGGCTACGAGGACTAGGCTTTTACGATTCAGGCTACCGTAGCTTCTATACCAAAGAACGACCGATTGATACTCCTGGCGACCTATCGGGTATGAAAGTCCGGGTGATGTCTAGTATCAACGCAATTAATATGGTGAAGGCTATGGGTGGTTCACCGACTCCCATTTCTTTTGGGGAGCTGTACACTGCATTGCAAAGTGGAGTAGTTGATGCAGCAGAGAATAACCCACCTAGTTTTTATCTATCTCGTCACTACGAAATTTGTAAGTTTTACTCTATTGACCAGCATACTCAGGTACCCGACGTACTGCTTATTAGTCAGATTATCTGGAATGAGTTGAACCCCGAAGAACAGCAGTGGTTGCAGGAGGCGGCCAACGAATCGGTAGAGTATCAACGAGAACTGTGGGATGCTTCGGAGCAAGAGTCAATGGATGCAGTGAAAGCCGCCGGAGTGGAGATTAATTACCCCGATAAAAGCCCATTTCAGCAAGCGGTAGAAAGTGTATATGAGCCTTTTAAAGATAACGAAGAACTTAATAGCCTTATCCAACGCATTAAAGCTGCCTCTTGACTTATGACATTACGAAATACTCTTGATAGAATAGTACGACTGCTATTAGTAATCCTGATGTCAGCTATTGTGATTGATGTGACGATCCAGGTGGTTAGTCGCTACTTATTTCAATCACCATTGAGCTTCACTGACGAACTGGCCGGTTTTCTACTTATCTGGGTAGGACTTTTGGGTTCAGCCTACGCCACGGGTGAAAAACAACACTTAGCCATTGATTTAATTTCGGGAGGGCTTTCACCCCAAAGAAAACGTCAATTGGATATTCTCATCAACGTTATCGTAGTATTATTCGCTTTAGGAGTGCTAGGGGTAGGCGGGTTTTGGCTAGTATATACCAGTTTCCTCTTTGGGCAGGTATCCGCTGCTTTAGAACTTCCGCTAGGCTACGTATACTTGGTCGTGCCCCTATCCGGGTTTCTTATCGCTTACTACGCCCTCGATAACACATTTAATGGATATCAGAGAGAATCTACCCTAGTAAGTGAATAAGCTTTTAATGTTAAGAAATGAAGTGGAAGCGAGAAGACCAAAACATTTTCCGGACGAGTTCTGGAATTGGAAGACGGAGAACAGATTTCAGAAACTTATAACTTTCTAACTTGTAACTCATCAACAACCAAAACGCTCTCATTCAACCTCCTAATGGAAATCACCGAAATTCTTATTCTCGTCTTTAGTTTTGTGTTCTTTATTGCCTTGGGCGTACCTATTGCCTACTGCATCGGCATTGCCGGAGTTATTACCATGCTGTTGTCTATTGACTACCTTCCGGCAGTAACTACTTTTGCCCAGCGAATGGCGACGGGGCTTAATAGCTTTACCTTACTAGCTATTCCACTGTTTATTTTGGCAGGGCAACTGATGAATACCGGGGGAATTGCTTCCCGTCTTATTGAGTTCGCTAAGGTGCTCGTTGGCCGGCTTCCGGGTGGCTTAGCGGTGGTAAATGTGCTGGCCAATATGCTGTTCGGCGCAATTTCAGGATCAGCTGGAGCCGCCGCATCAGCAATTGGTAC
>NZ_JBARYM010000060.1:0-8720 GCF_049647865.1 Tunicatimonas sp.
TCTAACGGGTCTTTTCCTTTATGCTGACGTACTTGATTTACGGCTGTTTTTAAGAAGTTAGTGGTACTCACTCCAGGAATCTCTACCGGATATTGAAATGCCAGAAAAATGCCTTCTCTAGCTCGTTCTTCTGGCTCCATCTCTAACAGGTCTTGTCCCATGTACTGCACCGAGCCATCAGTTACCTCAAAATCTTCTCGTCCGGCCAATACTGAGGCTAATGTGCTTTTGCCCGAACCATTGGGTCCCATAATAGCGTGCACCTCACCAGGTTTCACTTCTAAATCAATGCCCTTAAGTATTTCTTTTTCTTCTACTCTTGCGTGTAGTCCGTTAATTTTTAACATAGCAGTTAGTGAATTATAGCAACAAAATTAGAAGGGAAGCTCACGTAGAATGATCTTCACTAGATCTCCAACATCTGCCCTTCTAATTTGCAAATATTTAGTTAAATGGCTGTAGGGGAATTAACCTACACTTCCTTCTAAGGTAAGGGCCAATAATTTTTGAGCTTCTACGGCAAACTCCATCGGAAGTTGGTTCAGCACTTCTTTACAGTAGCCATTAACAATAAGCGCAACCGCATCTTCTTCGCTAATACCGCGCTGTAGGCAATAAAAAATCTGATCTTCGCCAATTTTAGAAGTAGTAGCTTCGTGTTCAATCTGCGCCGAGCTATTGTCTGATTCTATATAGGGAAACGTGTGCGCACCGCATTGATTGCCCATTAGTAAAGAGTCGCACTGAGAGAAGTTTCGAGCATTATCAGCTCGCTTCATTACCTTAACTAAACCTCGGTAACTATTTTGACTTACTCCCGCCGATACGCCTTTTGAAACAATCCGACTACGAGTGTTTTTTCCGATATGGATCATCTTAGTTCCAGTATCGGCTTGCTGATGATTATTGGTAACGGCTACCGAATAAAACTCACCGATAGAGTTATCACCTTTTAAGATGCAACTAGGATATTTCCAAGTAACTGCGGAACCGGTTTCTACCTGTGTCCAAGAGATTTTAGAATTATCTCCAGCGCAAATGCCTCGTTTGGTTACGAAATTGTATATTCCACCTTTACCGTTCTTATCACCAGGGTACCAATTTTGAACTGTAGAATACTTGATTTCAGCATCTTTAGCTGCGTATAGCTCAACGACCGCCGCATGAAGCTGATTTTCATCACGCATTGGGGCGGTACAACCTTCTAAGTAACTCACGTAGGAGCCTTCCTCCGCTACAATCAACGTTCGTTCAAATTGTCCGGAATTTGCAGCATTGATACGGAAATAAGTAGAAAGCTCCATTGGGCAACGTACCCCTTTCGGGATGTAGCAGAAAGAACCGTCACTAAAAACCGCTGAGTTAAGAGCCGAATAGTAGTTATCTCCAGGAGGCACCACTGATCCAATGTGTTTCTTTATAAGTTCGGGATGCTCTTGAACCGCTTCACTAAACGAGCAGAAAATAATTCCAAGCTTTCCCAGTTTATCTTTAAAAGTAGTAGCTACTGATACACTATCAAATACCGCATCTACCGCTACTCCGGTTAATCGCTTCTGCTCCTCTAATGAGATACCCAATCGCTTAAAAGTATCCAGCAACTCGGGATCTACCTCATCCAGACTTTTAGGGCTTACCTTCAGCTTTGGAGCTGCGTAGTAAATAATATCTTGATAATTAATCTGAGGAAAAGACACATTATGCCAAGTCGGCTCTTTCAACGTAAGCCAGTGATGGTACGCTTTCAATCGCCACTCCAACAACCATTCTGGCTCATTTTTCTTCGCAGAAATAAACCGGATAGTATCTTCATTGAGGCCTTTCGGAGCTGACTCCTGCTCAATGTTAGACTCAAATCCATATTTATAATCAGATTGGGTAAATTCTTCTAGAATTTGATTGTCTTTGCTCATCAGAAAATAGTTTGTTTAATTCTTAATTGGGTAACGTTCCACACCAAGAAACGTTCCCTGAAAAATTGGTAAATTTAGTAGAAACGATTGCTAGTTTACCTCCTAATTTAGAACGAATTTAAACAAGCACAGTTACAAAACCTACCCGGTTTTTAAGAAAAAGAAATTAATCACCCAGTTGGATATGGCGGTTTAGACTTTCTTCTAACGATATAAGAGTTTCCGTGCGGACAATTCCTTCAATTCGCTGAATTTTGTCGTGCAACACTTCGCGCAGATGTTTAGTATCGCGGCAATGAATTTTAATAAAGATGCTATAGTTTCCGGTCGTATAATGAATTTTTACAACTTCAGGTACTTTCTTCAATTCATTTACTACGCTATCGTATAGAGAGCTCTTTTCTAAATAGATTCCTAGGAAAGCGGTGATGTCATATCCCAGTTTAGAATAGTCCATATTAAGGGTAGTGCCCTGCACAATACCCATTTCTTCCATTTTTCGCATACGAACGTGCACGGTTCCACCCGATACGTATACTTTTTTAGCGATCTCGGTATAGGGGATTTTAGCATCATCTGACAGTAAAGCAAGGATTTTAAGATCCACGTTATCAATTTCTAAATTTTTACTCATTTTGGTGATGGAAATTAGGTTTGATCTAATATTTTAGGTGTTAAATTACGATAGATATAAATTTTTACCAAATTTATTAAATATTTTTTAAATTTATGCGGAACTTACTAATTTAGCTTCTGCTAAGAATAAGAAAGCTGCTCAGCTATTACACTGTAGGGTGATGAAATTGGCAGCCATGCCCTCCCGTCTCGAGGGTGGAGACAACGGAATAAACCCGCCTCAGGCTGGCTAACCGCTCCGTGGAGGTTCGACTCCTTCCCCTACAGCTTTTTATTTTTGGGTTAATGTTGTTTCTGGAAAAGGTTATGATTATTCATGACCTTTTTTTTATTTCCCCTCACTAAACATTCTTTTTTCTATTTTACTTAAGGATTTGTTAATTTACGTCAGTAATTTTCGTTAAAATTAATAAATAATTATTAACCAGCCCTATAAATATGGAAGATCAAATATCTCCTTGGTTTCAACACTATCCTGAAGGAATATCTCAGCAAATAAATCCTCAACAACATGAGTCCCTTACAAATTTTGTTGATCACTGTATTGAAGAATTTGGACCCCGCACAGCTTTTGAGTGTATGGGAGCATCAATTACCTTTAACGAACTTGACCAATTGTCTAGAGATTTTGCGGCTTACTTACAGCATGATTTAAAGCTGAAAAAAGGAGATCGGATTGCCATTCAGATGCCTAACTTACTTCAGTATCCTATTGCTATGTTAGGGGCACTGCGAGCAGGCCTGATTGTGGTTAATACTAACCCGCTTTATACTGCTCGGGAAATGAAACATCAGTTTATTGATTCAGGTGCAAAAGCAATTGTTATACTAGCAAACTTCGCGTATAATCTGGAAAAAATTATTTCTGAAACATCTATTAAACACGTAATTGTTACCGAAATCGGTGATCAATTGGGTGGACTGAAGAAAACTATTGTGAATGCAGTAGTGAAGTACGTAAAGAAAATGGTTCCAAAATATAATCTACCAACTTCTCTCTCTTTTAATGATACACTTAAACAAGGAAAGAAGCGCACATTTACAAGGGTTGAACTCAGTGGAGAGGATACTGCATTCTTACAATACACGGGAGGAACTACCGGTGTATCCAAAGGCGCAATTCTAACTCATGCCAACCTAATTGCTAATATGGAGCAAATTTCGGCCTGGATGTCAGTTGGACTAAATAAGGCTGAAGAAACCATGATTACGGCTTTACCACTTTATCATATTTACGCGCTGACAGTCAACTGTTTTTCTATGATGAAAATCGGAGCAAAGAACGTGTTGATAACTAATCCGAGAGACATGAAAGGGTTTCTTAAGGAACTAAAAAAACATCCTTTCACGGTGATTACCGGATTAAATACTTTGTACAATGGTATGATGAATCACCCTGATTTTGATACGGTAGATTTTTCTCATTTAAAGGTAGCCAGTGCCGGAGGAATGGCGATGCAACATGCCGTAGCCGATAGATGGAAAGAAAAAACCGGAGTACCGGTGGCCGAAGGCTACGGCCTAACGGAAACCTCTCCGGTGCTAACATCAAACGTACCTGTTAGCGGACAAGAGCGTATTGGCACTATTGGTATACCAGTGCCCAGCACCCAACTAATGTTCGTTAATGATGAAGGGGAGGAAGTAGCTATTGGAGAACCCGGTGAGATTTACGCGAAGGGGCCGCAAGTGATGCCCGGCTATTGGAATCGGCCCGATGAAACTGAGAAAGTATTTACAAAAGATGGGTGGTTCAAAACTGGCGATATTGGAGTAATGGATCAAGATGGATTTATCAAAATAATTGATCGAAAAAAAGAGATGATCAATGTTTCAGGCTTCAATGTTTATCCGAATGAAATAGAGGAGGTTGTTTCCGGACACGCGAAGGTGCTGGAGGTTGGAGCAATTGGGGTACCTGACCCCCGATCTTCGGAAGTGGTAAAAATTTGTGTGGTGAAAAAAGATGCATCACTCACGGAAGATGAATTAAAAGCGTATTGTAAAGAGAATATGACTGCCTATAAAGTTCCTCGCTATATTGAGTTTAGAGACGAGCTTCCAAAGTCGAATGTGGGCAAAATTCTTAGAAGGCTACTCAAAGATGATAATACTCAACCTCAACCTTAAACTAAGCAGGCTTTGTAACACTAAATTTAATCTGAAAGAGACGCTATCGTCCGTTTTATTGACCAAAACCGATAACTACTCTTCGGTTTTGCTTTCTCCCGTCGGGGCTACTATTATTGGTGATTGGTTGAGTTGAACCTTTCCCGTAAGTAATAATACGTCTCTCCTCTACTCCTTGGTTCAGCAGAAATTTCTTGACGGATTGTGCCCGCTCAATTGACAACTTCAGATTATAATCTTTACCACCCGAATCATCAGCGTGGCCTACCACTTCTACGTACAAGTTGGGGTTCTCTTGCAGTAGGTCAACTGACCCTTTAAGATCAGAATAGCTCGTTGGTAGTAGCTCGCTTGAATTAAGATTGAAGAAAACCGTGTTTTCATCAAACGATTTTTCTGGCTCAGTAGTACTACTACCTGATTCATAGGAATCACCTCCATCATTATTTGCTTTTCTGAATTCATCAAGGAGAGCCTGGGTTTCTTCTAGTAAGGCTCGAGTTTCTTCATCAAGCTCAGTTTCTTCGGCACTACGGTTTTGCTCGGGTACAACACCAGTACCCGGTCCGCTAATGACTCGGCTAGCCATTTGTTGCTCTCGCTCTTCTCGGCTAATAATGCGTGATTGATAAATATCCGTTGAACTCCCGTAACGATTACTTACAAAAAATACCTGTCCGTTATTCGCCATTGATAAGTAGGCATCAAAACCAGCTGAGTTAATACCATCACCCAGGTTTTCTGGTTCACTCCAATTCGTCCATGAAGTATCCTGACGATAGCTCACAAAGATATCGGTATTTCCGTAGCCGGGATGTCCGTTACTAGCGAAGAAGAGAGCTTTTTTATCCTCGGATAAGAATGGAGATATTTCATAACCTTCCGTATTAATTGTTTTGCCTAGATGTATCAATTTGCTCCACTCTCCGGTTTGAAGATCCTTTTCCGTAACGTATAAGTCTTCCATTCCTTTCGATGATTCTGTTTGTAAGGAAACTATTGCCAGATCTTCTGTGGGGGCAACGTAAATTCCGTAGAAGTCACCTATCTTCTCTTCTAGTCCAGGAATGTTTATGTCGTTAGGTTGACGCCAACTCTGATCAATTCCGAAGCTAAATGCAATACCGGGCAGCTCCTTTGTTTCTGATTGATAAGAATTTAGTAGATACAACGTATTACCTGTTTGGCTTATGCCAACTACCGCATTATTATTTTGATTATTTAATGTTTCTAAGTTATTAAGTGGTTCGGCCCATTCGCCACTCGGTTGCTGTTTGGCATACCAAATATCCTGCCCCGAACGTACTCCACCTGTATTTTGAGCATAGAGCGATCGAACAAAATATAATGTGCTATCAGAAGAAGAGTACATAGGATAACTTTCTTCGGCACCACTGTTAATAGTATCATTTAATACTACTGGCTCATCAAAATACATTGTCTGACCCCAGACCGTTTGGTGAGTTACCAGTAACACAAATCCACAATATATTAAAAACTGTTTCATAGATTGCATATTTTACACTACCACAGATAGGGAGACACTTGGCGAGAGTTAAATAATACTACTCCTAAAGTTATCTCATGAATACCTGATTGTAAGTTGTTAATTCCACTAAGTCCGTAGTCATAGGAATAGCTTATATTGAAGGTATTATTAATAAATACCCCAGCCATTCCCGCAACTGTATTGGTGTTTCGGTACGATAAGCCTGCCCAAACTACATCCCCTAACTTAATCCGAGCTCCTACGTCAAAAGTTAATGGACTCACTCCATCGTAACCAATGTAGGCCCCTGGGAATAACATAAGTGCTTCTGATAGATGTAACCGTAATCCTAACATACCAAAGTGAGTAAGCTGTTGCTGAGCGGTAATTTCGCTATCATTATATAGGTTGTTTTGTAGAATTCGGGCAGCAGAATACCCTACATAAAACAGATCACTATAAAGAAACATCCCGGCGTTCAGATCAAAATTAGTAACCTGTCCTTGCTGGTTCCGATACGCCAAATATGTAGGGTCATCAGGTTCAATAACGGTAACACTGGATACATCAATTTGCTGGTTAGTCACCCCCGCTGATACACCAATAGCTAACCTTAAGCGATTACCAATTGGCAAATGCGATGCATACGACATAAACCCGGAAGTTTGCGCAAATATTCCTTGGTTATCACTAGTGATGTACCCGCCTAACCCATGCTTTACGGTACTTCCACCGTAGCGAGAGTTCGCATCAAACTGATCGTAAAGTGATGGGTTACTAATGCGTAATGAATTATTATGAAAGCTGGACGATGATGATTTTGCTCGCAAAGGAGCGTGAGCACTGATGTAGTAGGTCTCAGGAGCTCCGTCTAATCCCGACCATTGCTGGCGGTAACCAACTTTCAAATCCATAAAGCCTTCAATACCAGTAGTGGCCGGATTCATGACTATTGGGTTCTGAAAATATTGCGTTAATCGAAAAAGCTGTTGGGCCGAAGCAGGTTGAGCCAATAGCATCAAGCCAGCAAAGGTAAGTAAGCTTATTATATAGTAAATTTTTTTTATCATCGTAACAGCGTTACAGTTCCTGAATAATCTTTTAATTCGCGAGGCAATACAATTGTATAGTAGTAGCTACCCGCCGGCAATGCCTCACCGTTATACGTTCCGTCCCAATCATTCTGATAATTCGTGCTTTCAAATACATTGTTGCCAAATCGATCGTAAACCGTCACCTTCACTGATGAAAATATTACTGCATTAGGAAGTACCCAAAAATCATTGATATTATCATTGTTGGGAGTAAATGCCGAAGGAATTTCCAGAGGCACTCCCGAACAGTCCACTGCTTTGACCAATACAGTATCCTGAATACGATCTAGCCCTTCACTACTAGTAACTTGTACAATATACTGGGTAGTTACTGTGGGAGATATAGCAACTACTGCCTCGTTCGTTGCCAACTGAATTTGACAATCCTCTTGATCACAAGACCAACTATAGGAAACCGGGGCCTCACCCGACAGAACTTCCACCGATAATTCTACGGTTTCGCCAGGACAAATATCAATCGAGTCGGCAAGATTAATAGATAGAGCGGGCACAACAGTCAAAGCAACTAAAGCACTATCATCTGCTACTTCAGCTCCATCAAAGGCGTTCCAAGCCCATTGATCCGCTCCTAAAAAATCTACGAACGGACGGTAGAGTAACTCAGAAATATCTTGAGAGCTTAAGAAAAACCCACCCACTGATTGATCGACTTCAGCTTGGGTAATCGTATCATTGGCTATTGTAAGAACGCCCTGAGAAGGTAAAGTAACTATCCGGAGGCTACCAAATTGATTGGCTACGGGAGAATTATCTAGGTCGGCATAGTTTTCTGAAAAATCAGCAGTTGTAAATCCTAGGCTCCCATTTTGCACAAGCTTTCTAGCAAAACTCGCTACCGTAGGTGGAGTATTCTCTATTAATTGGATGGTTCGCGATAAGGTATTACTGGGCGTTACATCATTAAATACTTGTATTGCTATTTGCCGACTGACTTGCACTTCTTCTGCGGTGGATTGATAAAGCAGCGAGCGAGCTATTGCTTGATAACTTTCTAATGAATTTTTACCTGTTATATCTAGGCGACCTTGCGCTTCGTTCCAGGTAACGGTCATACCCTCCGGTACGCTAACCAAAATACTGTCTATTGCAGAATCGTAGCCAACTTCAAAAAAAACAATCATTTGAGTGAGACTGTCGCTGTCTACATCTGTAATTATTAAAGATGAATGAAAAGGTGCCGCGTTGTTTCCTAAAACGTAACTTAACAATTTAGGCTCAGAGGAGGTAAGTATCGTACTATCATCTATTGGTACCACGCTAAGCACTCGCGAAGCCAAGTTACTAACGCTATCATTCTCATCGGTAGCCTGAAATTCAAACGTTAAGAACGTGGATTGAGGATTATCGCTGGAATTTTGGTACGCTACCGAGCGTAAAATAGTCTGATACTGACGTAAACTACCTTCACCAATAAATTCTAACTGATTTTCACTTATT